>NZ_JBSFDA010000275.1:0-8285 GCF_053593675.1 Streptomyces sp. NPDC002156
GTTCCCCGCGCCCCTAAAAGCACCAGCCCCGCCGTCTTTAGGGGCGCGGGGAACTGCGCGACAAGCCGAAGGGCTGCCGCAGACGGCAAAGCACCGTCCGTGGCAGCCCAGTAGCCGCAAAACAACCTACCTACCGCAGGCGAGCCATCAGCGCGTGCTCCACGAGCGTGATGAGCGCGCTCTTCGCGTCCGCACGGTGACGGGCATCGGTCGTGATGATCGGCGTGTCCGGGCCGATCTGGAGCGCCTCCCGGACCTCGTCCGGGTTGTACGGCTGGTTCCCGTCGAAGCCGTTCAGGGCGATCACGAAGGGCAGCCCGGAGTTCTCGAAGTAGTCGACAGCCGGGAAGCAGTCGGCAAGGCGCCTCGTGTCAACGAGGACGATCGCACCGATCGCACCCCGCACGAGGTCGTCCCACATGAACCAGAAGCGGTCCTGGCCGGGCGTACCGAAGAGGTACAGGATCAGGTCCTGGTCCAGGGTGATACGGCCGAAGTCCATTGCCACCGTCGTGGTGGTCTTGTCCCCCGTGTGCGTGAGGTCGTCGATGCCCGCGGACGCGGACGTCATCACGGCCTCGGTACGCAGCGGATTGATCTCCGAGACGGCCCCGACGAACGTGGTCTTGCCCACGCCGAAGCCGCCCGCCACCACGATTTTCGCGGACGTGGTGGAGCGGGAAGGCCCTCCGCTAGAGCTTGCGAAGTCCACTGAGCACCCTTTCGAGCAAAGTCACGTCTGGCTGGCCGCCGGCGTTCTCGTCGCCGCCGGGCTGATGAATGGCGACCAGGCCTGCCTCCGCCAAGTCGGCGACGAGGATCCTGGCCACGCCGAGGGGGATGGTCAGCAACGCCGAGATTTCGGCCACCGACTTGATCTCTCGGCAGAGGTTGCAGATCCGCTGATGCTCGGGCAACTGGCCCTGCATCTGGTGCGGCTGCGCAGTGGTGTGCACCAGCGCCTCGATGGCGAGCTGGTAGCGCGGGCGGGTCCGGCCGCCCGTCATGGCGTACGGACGCACCAGGGGGTTGCTTGCGCCCCCGGCGGGCGACGGCTCCGGAGAGCGCCGCTGCGGCTGCACTGGCTGAATACGGGGGGCCGGCGGCTGGTCGTACGGCGACGGCCCGGGACCCTGCGGGTTCTGGGGTGCGTACGGCTGCTGCCGACGGTGACTCGGTGCGGAGGGGAAGTTGTACCGGTTCTGGTCACCCTGACCCTGGCCGCCCTGACCCTGGCCGGGGCCGTACGACCAGTTGCCCGAGGACGAACCGCCTGGGGGTGTTGCCACTTTCTTCTCCTCCTCCGACTGTGCCGGGGCACCGCATCACTGTGGAGCCGCGTCCGAAACCTACCGTCCCGGGACGCCAAAACGCACCGTCTGTCTGCTAGTTGAGAAGGCTCCCTTGGAGCTCCGCACGCAGATCGGGTGTCAGGACCGTACCGGCACGGTCGACCAGAAGCGCCATCTCGTACCCAATGAGACCGATGTCGGCCTCCGGATGTGCAAGGACCGCGAGCGAAGAACCGTCGGAGACGGACATGATGAAGAGGAATCCCCGCTCCATCTCCACAACTGTCTGGTTCACGCTGCCGCCCTCGAAGATGCGCGAGGCACCAGCGGTGAGGGAGGTCAGACCGGAGGCGACAGCGGCGAGCTGGTCCGCACGGTCTCGCGGAAAACCTTCGGACATCGCCAGAAGGAGTCCGTCGGCGGAGACCACCACCGTGTGGGACACCCCAGGGGTGTTGTCCACGAAGTTGGTGATCAACCAGTTCAGGTTCTGCGCCGCCTGGCTCATCGGGCTCACACTAACGCTCCTGGTTGTAGGTGCTGTCAGGCCCACCGTGGTGATTCCTGGTGGCCTGGCCGTTCGTGTCACTACCTGCGGTGCGTCCCCGCTGGACGCCCTGGCGCAGGTTGCTCAACCTGCCCCGGATGTCCTCGGGGGCGCGGGAGACCGACGGACCGCCCTGGGGAGTCGCTTCCGCGGCACCCTCGATCAGATTGGCCTTCGGTACCCGGCGCGGCAGGCCGGAGGAGGTTACCCCGCCCGCCTTGGGCTTGCGGAGCGCTGACGCCTGCTGCCAGCGCTCGTCGTTGGCCGAGCGCCAGTCGTCGGGACCGGTTCCGTTGCCGTTCGTGTTGCCGTTCTGCTCTGCGGGGGCCGGCGCCGGAGTCTCCTGGCCCACGTGCTGCCGGGAGGTGCCGTTGCTGGTGCCGCTCGCGGTGGATCCACGGCGGGGGAGCCCGGCATCGGTCAGCGTGTGCGGGGCGGAGGGGGCCGGTCCCGGACGCTCGAAGCCTACGTGATTTCGCTCACTCACGTCACCGGCCTGCGCGGACTCCGTTTCCGGAGCGTACTCGGAGCGGTGTCCGTTCTGGTAACTGTCCGGCTGCGGCCAGTCGTCCTGGTAGCGCCGCTCCTCGAAGGCCGAGAAGGACTCCGGGGCGGAGGCGTGCGCCGGCGCGGGCTCTTCCTGGCCGGGCTCCGCGTACGCGGGCTCGGGGTAGCCGCCGTTGCCGTTCGTGGACGAGTAGCCGTTCGTCGACGGGTAGTCGCTGCCGGCGGAGGTGAAGTCGTCCGTCTGCGGGAAGCCGTTGCTCCCGTTGTAGTACGGCTCCTCGTACGACGGCTGCTGCCGATCCTCGTACGCCGTCTGCTGGTCGTAGCCCGCGAAGGGCTCCTCCAGGGCCGGGGTCTGGCCGTTCGGCGCCGCGGTGAAGTCGTCGCCGTACGCGGGGACCTCGCCGGCCTCGTGCTGGCCCGGCTCGGGGTGCGTCTGGGCCTCCAGCTGCGCCCGGCGCTCCTCGCGCATCAGGGAGCGGCCTACGGGGTCCAGCTCGCGTATGTCGTCCGGGACCTCGGTGTAGCGGCTGTCGTCGAAGCCCAGCTCGGCCGCCGTACGCATCGGCTGCTGCTGGACGGCTCCGAAGCTCTCGCCGACGTACTGCTGCTGCGGCTGCTGCTCCGGGATGATCTGCGAGACGGTGAACTCGTCGCGCTGCAGCTGCTGCTCGCCACCGCCACCGTGGGTGATGGCGTCCGGGAGCATGACCAGCGAGGTTGTACCGGCCTGCTCGCCCGAGGGGCGGAGCTGGACGCGGATGCCGTGCCGGTCGGACAGCCGGCCGACCACGAACAGGCCCATGCGCTGGGAGATCGCGGCGTCCACGGTCGGCGGGTTGGCCAGCTTGTGGTTGATGTCCGCGAAGTCCTCGGCGGTGAGGCCGATGCCCTTGTCGTGGATCTCGACCATGATGCGGCCGTCCGGGAGACGGGTCGCCGTGACGCGGACCTTCGTCTGGGGGGACGAGAACGTCGTGGCGTTCTCCAGCAGCTCCGCCAGCAGGTGCACGAGGTCGGTGACCGCGCGGCCGTGGATCTCGGCCTCCGGTACGCCCGACAGCTCGATGCGCTCGTACTGCTCCACCTCGGAGGAGGCGGCGCGCAGGACGTCGACCAGCGGGACCGGCTGGTCCCAGCGGCGGCCCGGCTCCTCGCCGGCGAGGACCAGGAGGTTCTCGCCGTTGCGGCGCATACGGGTCGCGAGGTGGTCCAGGCGGAAGAGGTTCTCCAGCTGGTCCGGGTCGGCCTCGTTGTTCTCCAGGTCGGTGATGAGGGTCAGCTGGCCCTCGATCAGGGACTGGTTGCGGCGCGACAGGTTGGTGAAGATCGCGTTGATGTTGCCTCGGAGGAGGGCCTGCTCGGCGGCCAGTCGGACCGCCTCGCGGTGGACCTGGTCGAAGGCGCGGGCGACCTCGCCGATCTCGTCCGTGGTGTTGATGGGGATGGCGGCGACCCGGGTGTCGACCCGGCCGGGGTCGGTGCGCGAGAGCTGGTCGACCAGCATCGGCAGACGCTGCTCGGCGATACCGAAGGCGGCGTTGCGCAGCTGGCGCATCGCGCGGCTCATCTGGCGGGCGACCATGCCGGCCAGGATGAACGCGGCGAGCAGGGCGACCACGACGGCCGCACCCACGATGATGGCGTCGCGCTTGGCGTCGTCGGAGATGCTGGACGCTTCGGCCACCGCGGACTTGGAGAGGTCCGACTCCAGCTTGAGGTACGCGTTGTACTTCAGCGTGTTGACCGCCCACCAGTTCTGGGGCGTGATGCCGCTCGCCGCGAGCTGGGCGCGGGCACTGGCGTCGGTCGAGGAGAGCGCGGCCAGGGCCGAGATCATCTTGGTGGGGTCGGACGGCGGCGCGACATACGTCTCGCCCTTGGCCGCGGCGGCCTGGGCGGCCTGCTCGGCCATCTCCTTGCCCGTCGCGGTGACCTGGGCGGTCGCGTCCTCCAGCTTCTTGGCGTCCTCGGCGGTACCGCCCGCGATGTACTCCGCGACGGCGATCCGCTCCAGGTACGCGTACGAGGAGAGCGCGATGCGCTGGGCCTGGAAGCTGCTCGCGCTCGGGCCCGGCTTGATCAGCAGGTGCATGCCGATGGAACGCTCCAGCGACACGGACGCCTTGGTGAGCGAGATCGCGTACACGGTCCGGCCGTAGGCGGTGATGTTGCCCGTGCCCAGACCGAGCTCGTTGGAGAACTCCATCAGCGTGTGCGTGATGGCGGTGTAGCTCTCCTCGGACTGCACGCCGGTGAGCTTCGAGGTGTAGGCGGCCGCGCGGACAGTCTCCAGCTGGGGCTCGACCTCGCGGAACAGCTTCAGCCGGCGCTCGACACTCGGCTTGTCCGGGATGTTCTGCACGGCGGCGTCGAAGGCGTCGGCGGCCTTGTCGGTGGCCGCACGGGCCTTCACGACCGTCGCGTCGTCCTGGCCCTTGCCCTGGAGCAGGGGTGCCGCGGTGATGTCACGCTCCTGGAAGAGCGCGTCGCCGTAGTTCAGGGCGGCCTGCACGACGCGTGCGGTCTTCTCCGCGTCCTCGGCCTCCTGCCAGGTGTCGATCGAACTCTTCACCTGGAAGCCGCCCATGACGAGGCCGACCACCACGGGTATGAGCAGGATCGCGTTCAGCCTGGTCGGCACGCGCCAGTTGCGCGGGGAGAAACGGCCGCCGCTCGGAGCGGGTGGGGCCGTCGGCTCCGAGCCGGGCACAGGGGCGGACGCCGCTCCGCGCGGCGGCGGGGTGAAGTTGCCCCGGGCCGACGGCTCGGGACCGTTCTTGCTTCGCCTCACTCGACCAACAACCTCTCGGCGGAAGGCACCATCGTTGTGCCGCAGTCTCTCAGAGCCGGTAAGTCAAAGACCCCCGGTAGGGGTACGTCTTTGACTATTAGGCAGTTCAGGCATTCCAGCACGTCAGCCTTCGCACTTCCAAACAGTGGAATGCGAAGATCCGTAGTGATGTAAGCCCCAGATAAAACGGTCATAAAGAACGAGCCCCGCCAAAAGGCGGGGCTGATGTGAGCGCAGCGAGACCAGGTGACCGCGACGCGTGGCCGTACCACCAGATATCTCTGTCGAAACGTTATGAACACCGGGGCCGACCGTGTCAAAGGCCACAGCCGGCTCCGGTGTATCTACGACAACTGCCGTACGGCATCGTTGACTTGGTTACCGCAGGCGTGCCATGAGCGCGTGCTCGACCAGCGTGATCAGCGCGCTCTTGGCATCCGAGCGGTGCCGGGCGTCCGTCGTGATGATCGGCGCGTCCGGCCCGATCTGGAGCGCCTCGCGCACTTCTTCGGGGTTGTACGGCTGGTGCCCGTCGAAGCCGTTGAGGGCGATGACGAACGGCAGGCCGCTGTTCTCGAAGTAGTCGACCGCGGGGAAACAGTCCGCGAGCCGGCGGGTGTCGACCAGGACCACGGCGCCGATCGCGCCGCGCACCAGGTCGTCCCACATGAACCAGAAACGGTCCTGACCCGGCGTACCGAAGAGGTACAGGATCAGGTCCTGGTCCAGGGTGATACGGCCGAAGTCCATGGCCACCGTCGTGGTGGTCTTGTCCCCGGTGTGGGTGAGGTCGTCGATGCCCGCCGAGGCGGACGTCATGACGGCCTCGGTGCGCAGCGGGTTGATCTCCGAGACGGCGCCCACGAACGTGGTCTTGCCGACGCCGAAGCCACCCGCGACCACGATCTTCGCGGAGGTGGTCGCCCGGCCCCCGTCAGAGCTTGCGAAGTCCACTGAGCACCCTTTCGAGCAGTGTCACCGCTGGTGCACCGCCGTTGTTCTCGTCGCCGCCCGGCTGGTGGATGGCGACCAGTCCGGCCTCGGCAAGGTCCGCGACCAGGATGCGGGCCACGCCGAGCGGCATGGTGAGGAGCGCAGACACCTCTGCCACCGACTTGACCTCACGGCACAGGTGGCAGATGCGCTGGTGCTCGGGGAGCAGTCCCATGAGCGCCGCCGGGTCGGCCGTGGTGCTGATCAGGGCCTCGATGGCGAGCTGGTAGCGCGGCCGGGTCCGGCCGCCGGTCATGGCGTAGGGCCGTACCAGCGGCTGGTCGCCCTCGTCCTCGTACGTATGAGCGTACGGATCGTGAGAGGCGGTGGGCGGGGTCATGAATCCTCCGGGCGGGACAGCGTCGGTCAGTCGTGCCGTCTGACATGGCCGGTGGGGGGATTGTGTCGGCCGGACGGTGTTTTGGTGAGACGGGTGGATCCGGAGCGGTCAGTGGAGCAGACTGCCCTGTAGTTCGGCGCGCAGGTCCGGGGTGAGCACTGCGCCCGCCCGGTCGACCAGCAGCGCCATCTCGTAGCCGACAAGGCCGATGTCGCAGTCCGGGTGGGAGAGGACCGCCAGAGACGATCCGTCCGAGACGGACATGAGGAAGAGGAAACCCCGCTCCATCTCGACGACCGTCTGGGCCACCGTGCCGCCTTCGAAGATGCGCGAGGCACCCGCGGTGAGCGAGGTGAGCCCGGAGGCGACGGCGGCGAGCTGGTCGGCGCGGTCACGCGGGAAACCTTCCGACATCGCCAGAAGGAGACCGTCGGCGGACACGACGACGGTGTGGGACACACCCGGGGTGTTGTCCACGAAGTTGGTTATCAACCAGTTGAGGTTTTGTGCCGCCTGGCTCATCTGGCTCAACTAACGCTCCTGCTGGTGAGTGGGGCTGGGGAAGCTGCCCGTCTGGTCGGAGCCGGTACCGGCCTGCCGACCCTGGGCGATGCCCCTACGGAGATTGGTCAGCCGGCCGCGCACGTCATCGGGCGCGCGTGAGACCGCAGGACCGCTTTGGTGCTGTTGCTGCTGAGCCGTACCCGGTACGAGGTTCGCACGCGGGACCCGGCGCGGAAGGCCGGAAGTAGTGACGCCACCGGCGGCCGGCTGGCGGACGCGCTCGGCCTGCCGGATCAGCTCGTCGTTGGGCGAGCTGCGCCAGGAGCTGGTAGCGGCCGGCGCGGTCGCCGGACGCGGGGGAGTCGGCGCGGAGGACGGCTGCGGGGGAGCCGAACCGTTCCCGTTGCTGACGCCGTTGGTACCGGCACCGTTGGTGCCGTTGGTCTGCGGCCGGCCGCCCTGCTGACCCTGCCCGTGGAACCAGTTGGTCTCCAGGGTGTCGTACAGCGGCGTCCGTCCGTCACCCGGGCTGCTCGCCGGGGGCAGTGCCTCCGGCTGCGGCGGGCGCGGCGGGACCGGCGGACGCGAGCCGCCGAAGTCACCGGGGCCACGGCCCGCGCCCGGCTGGGGGCGCTCGAACTGGCCGGTGGACGACGGGTCCTGCTGGCGGCGCGGCACCGGACCCCGGCTGTCGAAGGGGGCCGGCGGCGCGGGGAACTGGCCGGTCGAGCCGTTGTCGTACCCGGTCGGCGCCGGGAACTGACCCGTCGAACCGTTGTCGTACGACGGCGGCCCGAACTGCCCGTTGTTCTGCGGGCTCTGCGGTCCGCCCGCCGGGGTGCCGAAGACGTCCGAGCGGACGAACGACCCGGTGTTCTGCTGGCCGTTGGTGTCGGCGGGGCCGAAACCGGGCACGGCGAACTGGCCGGTGTCCGAAGGACCGCCAGGACGCGGGGCGTTGAAGTCGGGGCGGGCGAACTCGGAGGTGGCGGCCGGGTTCTGGAGATCGTCGATGCGCGGAAGCGCCGGCATCTCCGAGGTCGCGGCCGGGTCCTGGCGGCTGTCGATGCGAGGCATCCGCGAGGTGGAGTCCGGCTCTTCGTGACCGCGCGGGGTGTCCAGCGAGGCACGCGGCACCGGAGGCTGTGCGTTCTCGTCGCTCCAGCTCGGCCGCGACGGCGCGTTGCCGTTGCCGCCGGGCAGCTCCGGACGGGCCGAGGTGAAGGCCGGCGACTACACGATCGCCTGCAAGCCCGGCATGAAGGGCGACGGCATCCGCCAGGCCGTCAAGGCCACCGGCGGTACGGT
>NZ_JBSFDA010000276.1:0-8226 GCF_053593675.1 Streptomyces sp. NPDC002156
GTGGCACTCCTAAGCGGGCCTGGCGATGTCGACTTCGGGACTGCACCCACCTAGGGGCGCGGGGAACTGCGCGGCCAGCCCCCGCCGGGCCCGCGGACGAAGAACCGGGCGCGGACGGGGCGGCGCGGGTGGGCTGGGGCCAGGAAGCGCGCCCCAAAGGGGCGCGGGGAACTGCGCGGCCAGCCCCCGCCGGGCCCGCGGACGGAGAACCGCCCATCCAGCGGAGCTACCCGCAGCCGCACGCCGCCAGGGCCGTTGCCGTGCGGTCCAGGGCTGCCTGGGCCTCCGTCGGGCTGGTGGTGTTCGCTGCCAGGAAGGCGAAGGCGAGGAGGCGGCCGTCTCGGTCCACTACCGTGCCCGCGAGGGCGTTCACGCCGGTCAGCGTGCCTGTCTTGGCTCGTACGACGCCTGCCGCGCCGTCCGTGTAGCGGGCGCTGAGCGTGCCCGTGAAGCCTGCCACCGGAAGGCCCGTGAGGGCCGCGCGGAGGTCGGGGCGGGACGGGTCGCCGGCCTTGGCCAGGAGGGCCGTGAGGAGGTCCGGGGTGAGGCGGTCGGCGCGGTTCAGGCCGCTGCCGTCCGCGAAGCGGGCGCCGGACATGGGCAGGCCCAGTTTCTTCAGTTGGGCGTGGATCGCCTTGGCGCCGCCCGCGAAGTCGGGGCGGACGTCCGTCGCGAGCGCCGTCTGGCGGGCCAGGGCCTCCGCCAAGTCGTTGTCGCTGTTGGTCAGCATGCGCTCGACCAGGGCCGAGAGCGGCGGTGACGAGACCTTCGCGAGGGTGCTCGCGCGGCCCGTGGCCTTGGACGGGCCCGGGGACGTCGTCTTGATGCCGTGCTTCGCCAGCAGGGCCGCGAACGTGCGGGTCGCGGCCGCCGCCGGGTCGGTGACGCGCGGCGCCGGTCCGCTCGACGAGTCGTCCGTGCGGGCCTCGTCGGCCATCAGGGCGCTGACCGGGGCGAGGTTGTCGTTGACCCCGATCGGGTGGAGTTCCTTGCCCGCGTAGAGCGTGGTGTCGTACGACAGCGTCACCTGGCGTACGCCGCGCTTCTTGAGGGCGGCGGCCGTCGAGTCGGCCAGGGTGCGCAGACTGGCCCAGCCCTCCGGGTCCGTACGGGCCGTCAGGGTGGGGTCGCCGCCGCCGACCAGGACGAGTTCGTTCGTGTCGGGCTCCAGGTCGGCCCGGGTGGTGAGGCGGTGGTCGGGGCCCATCGCGGAGAGCGCGGCGACGGCCGTGGCGATCTTCGTGGTGGAGGCGGGGACGAGCGCCTCGCCCGCGCCCAGGCCGTACAGGCGCTTCCCGGTGGCCACGTCGACGACGGCGGCCGTACGGCGGGAGCCGAGCGCGGGGTTCTCCAGGAGCGGGGCCAGCACGGCCGCGAGGGCACTTCCCGCGGGGGCCGCCTTCAAGGTGCCCGTGGCGCTGCCGAGGCCGGTCAGCACCGAGGGGGCGCTCGGCGCGGGTGCGGGCGCCCCGGCCGACGTACCGGAGGTACCGGATGTATCGGACGTACCAGAATTACGACCGTGATCTGTGCCACCGGATCGCTCCTGTACGGCCGCCCAGTCCCGCTCCGCCGTACGCTGACCGGAGGAGTCCCAGGGGCCGGCGGCGGTCACCACGCCGGCGGTCAACGCCAGTCCGGCGGTGGCGGCGCCCGCGGTGTACTGCCAGGTCCGCGGCAGTGTCGTCAGTGTCCTGAGGTTCTTCGGCCTCGGGAGAGCGGCGAGCTTCGGTGCCACGGCCCGTGTGATTCGCGTGACCCGCGGTTTCACGGCGGCTGTGGCTCGTCCGGCCCGTTCGAGTTGCGGCCTGACCGTCGCCGTCGCTCGTTCGAGTTGTGGCTTCACGGCCGCTCTGGCCCGTCCGAGCTGCGGTTTCACCGTTGCCCTGGCACGGGTGAGACGCGGTCGTACGGTCCGCGCCAGCCGCGCCACACGCGGCCTCGCGGCCCGCCAAGGCCTCAGCTCTGGCACGAACACCAGCCCCTTTCGCGATCACACTCCGGCGTGAGGGACACTTAACCACCAGAACTATGTGTTGATCATGGAGGAGCCACCGGTGGAGTTCGACGTCACGATCGAGATTCCGAAGGGTTCGCGGAACAAGTACGAGGTGGACCACGAGACCGGTCGGATCCGCCTGGACCGTCGCCTCTTCACCTCGACCAGTTACCCGGCCGACTACGGCTTCGTCGAGAACACCCTCGGCGAGGACGGCGACCCGCTGGACGCGCTGGTCATCCTGGACGAGCCGACCTTCCCGGGCTGCCTCATCCAGTGCCGTGCGATCGGCATGTTCCGGATGACGGACGAGGCCGGCGGCGACGACAAGCTGCTGTGCGTGCCCGCGCACGACCCGCGCGTGGAGCACCTCCGGGACATCCACCACGTGTCGGAGTTCGACCGGCTGGAGATCCAGCACTTCTTCGAGGTCTACAAGGACCTGGAGCCCGGCAAGTCCGTCGAGGGCGCCAACTGGGTGGGCCGCGCGGACGCCGAGGCCGAGATCGAGCGGTCGTACAAGCGTCTGAAGGAGCAGGGCGGCCACTGAGCCCTCTCCAGCCTCGTCACACTGAACGGGCCGCACGCGTGCGCGTGCGGCCCGTTCGTGTGTCTGTGCGCATACTGAGGCGTACCAAAGGGGCGTGCGCAGGGAGCGATACGGAGTGACGGACGAGGACCACAAGCCGCCGTCGGACGAGGCCACGGGCGTCTTCACGGTTCCCCTCGTGGGCGGTACGACCGGTGGTGGTGACGGGGATTCGTCCACGACCTCCGAGTTCGCGCTTCCCGAGGGGCTGGCCCCGCCGAAGCCCGTCGCCGGGGAGTCCGAGACCACTTCCGAGTTCGCCCTGCCGGAGGGACTCGACGTCCCGCAGCCGCCCGGCGGCGACAGCGAGGGCTCCGCCTTCAGCACCCCGCGTACGTACCGGGCGCCCGCGTTCACACCGCCCAGCGGTATCCCTGTGGTGAGTCTCACCAAGGACGTGCCCTGGCAGGACCGGATGCGCACGATGCTGCGGATGCCGGTGGCCGAGCGGCCCGCGCCGGAGCGGATGCAGAAGGCGGCCGAGGAGGGCGGGCCGGCCGTCCCGCGCGTGCTCGACCTGACCCTGCGCATCGGCGAGCTGCTGCTCGCGGGCGGCGAGGGCGCCGAGGACGTGGAGGCGGCCATGTTCGCCGTCTGCCGGTCCTACGGCCTCGACCGCTGCGAGCCGAACGTCACCTTCACCCTGCTGTCGATCTCGTACCAGCCCTCGCTCGTCGACGACCCCGTGACGGCGTCACGGACGGTCCGGCGCCGGGGCACCGACTACACGCGCCTGGCGGCCGTCTACCGGCTCGTGGACGACCTGAGCGACCCGGAGACCGCCCCGTCGCTGGAAGAGGCCTACGGGCGCCTCGCGGAGATCCGGCGCAACCGCCACCCGTATCCCGGCTGGGGGCTCACCGTGGCCGCCGGGCTGCTCGCGGGCGCCGCCTCCGTGCTCGTCGGCGGCGACCTGGTCGTGTTCGTGGCGGCGGCGCTCGGCGCGATGCTGGGCGACCGGCTGGCGTGGCTGTGCGCGGGGCGCGGGCTGCCGGAGTTCTACCAGTTCACGGTGGCCGCGATGCCGCCGGCCGCGATGGGGGTCGCGCTGACGCTCGCGGACGTGGACGTGAAGGCGTCCGCGGTGATCACCGGCGGGCTGTTCGCGCTGCTGCCCGGGCGGGCGCTGGTGGCCGGGGTGCAGGACGGGCTGACCGGGTTCTACATCACCGCGTCCGCGCGCCTGCTGGAGGTCATGTACTTCTTCGTGGGGATCGTCGTCGGGGTGCTTCTGATTCTGTACTTCGGGGTCGAGCTCGGCGCCGAGCTCAATCCGGACGCCGCGCTGGGGACGGCTGAGCCCCTGTTGCAGATCGGCGCCTCCATGCTGCTGTCGCTGACCTTCGCGGTCATGCTCCAGCAGGAACGATCCACCGTGCTCGTCGTGACCCTCAACGGGGGTGTCGCCTGGACCGTGTACGGCGCGATGCACGACACCGGTGAGTTCTCGCCGGTGGCCTCGACCGCCGTCGCGGCGGGGCTGGTGGGGTTGTTCGGGCAGTTGCTGTCGCGGTACCGGTTCGCGTCGGCGCTGCCGTACACCACCGCGGCGATCGGGCCCCTGTTGCCAGGGTCGGCCACGTATTTCGGGCTGTTGTCGATCGCGCAGAACGATATGGACGCGGGGTTGGTGTCGTTGGCGAAAGCGGCGGCGCTGTCGATGGCTATTGCCATCGGGGTGAATCTGGGGTCGGAGATCTCGCGGTTGTTCTTGAGGTTGCCGAGCGGGGCCGCCGGGGGGCGGCGGGCCGCCAAGCGAACCCGCGGGTTCTGATGCCGGGCGCCCAGTAGCTCGGGAGCTTCTGACTCACGGCGGGTGCGGGTTCGTTGTGGTTGATCGCGCAGTTCCCCGCGCCCCTGAGGGGCGCGTCCCGGCGCGGGTCAGTTCTGGGGGTAGCCGTTGTTCTGGTTGCCGTATGGGGGGTATTGCTGCTGGCCCTGCTGCTGGTAGCCGTAGTCCTGGTTGTACGGGTACTGCTGGGCGTATTGCTGGGCGTAGCCCTGGTCGTCGTTCTGCTGTTGGGCCGGGGGGATGCGGCGGAGTTGCGTCGTCGCGTCGTCCATCGGGGCCTGGTACTGCTGCTGGGTCGGCGGAGCCGGGGGCTGCTGGGGCGGGTTCTTCTTGGCCTTGCTGCGGGCGCGGGCGAACTCGATGATGATCGGGACGACCGAGATGAAGACGATCAGCAGCAGGATCGGTTCGATGTTCTTCTTCACGAACTCGATGTCGCCGAGCACGGCGCCGAGCACGGTGACGCCCGCGCCCCACAGGACGCCGCCGATGACGTTGAAGATGAGGAACGAGCGGTACTTCATGCCGCTGACGCCGGCGATGATCGGCGTGAACGTGCGCACGATGGGCACGAAGCGGGCCAGGACCAGGGACTTCGGGCCGTACTTCTCGAAGAACTCGTGGGCCTTGGTGACGTTCTCCTGTTTGAAGAGCCGGGAGTCCGGGCGGCTGAAGAGCGACGGGCCGACCTTCTTGCCGAACATGTAGCCCGCCTGGTCCCCGAGGATCGCGGCGACGCAGATCAGGGCGACCGCCCCCCACAGGGGGAAGTCCAGCGTGCCCGCGGTGATCAGCAGGCCCGCCGTGAACAGCAGCGAGTCACCCGGCAGGAAGAAGCCGATGAGCAGGCCGGACTCGGCGAACACGATCAGGAGCAGGCCCCAGATGCCGAACTGGTCCAGCAGATAGTCCGGGTCCAGCCAGCTCGGTCCGAGGGCAATCGTCACTGTTCCGGGCTCCTGAGGCTTGGCAGAGATGAGCAGAGAATCGGGTGGGGCAAAGCTATCAACGCAATGCGTCCCCTCCAGGTTCCAACAGCGTCCATGCGCCACTCCGGGGTGCGCTGTGCGGGAACTGGGGCCACCCTGTGAGGTTATGGGCATCGAAGAGTACGGCGGCGGCCAGGGACCGGAGTCCGACGTCCTGGTCGTGACGACGAACGACATCCCCGGCTACCGGGTCGAACGAGTCATCGGTGAGGTCTTCGGGCTGACCGTGCGGTCGCGGCATCTCGGCAGCCAGATCGGGGCCGGGCTGAAGTCGATGATCGGCGGTGAGCTGAAGGGGTTGACGAAGACTCTCGTCGAGACGCGCAATCAGGCGATGGAACGGCTCGTCGAGCAGGCACGCGCGCGTGGCGCCAACGGTGTGCTGGCGTTCCGCTTCGACGTGGCGGACGCGCAGGACGTGGGCACGGAGGTGTGCGCGTACGGGACCGCCGTGGTCCTGGTCCGGGAGTAGTCCCGGACCAGGAGATCCCTATGCGGTGTGCCGGGCCGCGTTCGCCTCGATCGCCTCCCTGAGGTGTTCGGCGAGGCCCGGGCGCATGGAGTCGTAGAACTCCTTGAAGCGTTCGTCCGAGACGTACATCTCGGCGAGGCCCCGGTGGAGGTCGTACGTGCATGCGTAGAACCACTGGGTGATGTGCTGCCGGTGTTCCTCGGCCAGGGCCATGGCGGCCTCGCCGGACGGGGGCTCACCGGCGGCCATCAGGGCGTCGTAGCGCTCGCTCCAGGAGGCCACCTCGGCCTGCATGCGCTTCCAGTCGTCCTTGGTGTAGGCGGCGGCGCGGCGCTGCGACTCCTCGTAGGCCTCCGTGCCGCCCCAGCGGCGCTCGGCCTCCTCCGCGTGTGCCTCCGGGTCCTTGTCGCCGAAGACCTCGAACTTCTCCTCGGGTGTCAGGTTGATGCCCATTCTGCGTGCCTCCATGGCGTGCTCCACGGCCGCCGCCATCTTCTGGAGCCGCTCGATCCGGGCGGTCAGCAGCTCGTGCTGGCGGCGCAACTGCGCGCGCGGGTCCGCCTTCGGGTCGTCCAGCAGGGCGGCGACCTCGTCGAGCGGGAAGCCGAGCTCCCGGTAGAACAGGATCTGCTGCAGCCTGTCGAGGTCGGCGTCGCTGTAGCGCCGGTGGCCCGCGTGGCTGCGCTCGCTGGGTACGAGCAGGCCGATCTCGTCGTAGTGGTGCAGGGTGCGCACCGTGACGCCGGCGAAACCGGCGACCTGGCCGACCGAGTAGCTCATCTCCGCTCCCTTCTGGGTACGCCCTTCACGATGAATCCTTACGTGGCGTGAGGTGCAAGTCCGACGGCCCGGACCTACCGTCGTAGGCATGCCACTGCACCCAGGGGACAGCGGAGCACCCGACCACAAGGGCGACGGGCGCAGGCTCGCCGTCAACCCGTTCTACGGGGAGGCCAATCCGGTCGGCGGGATGACCGAGGCCCCGCCCACGCACCGGCTGCCGGACGCCCCGCTGCCGCCGGCGACGGCGTACCAGCTCGTGCACGACGAACTGATGCTCGACGGCAACTCGCGGCTCAACCTGGCCACCTTCGTCACCACCTGGATGGAGCCGCAGGCCGGTGTCCTGATGGGCGAGTGCCAGGACAAGAACATGATCGACAAGGACGAGTACCCGCGCACCGCCGAGCTGGAGCGGCGCTGTGTGGCGATGCTCGCCGATCTGTGGAACGCGCCCGATCCGGCCGCCGCGGTGGGCTGTTCGACCACCGGTTCGAGTGAGGCGTGCATGCTCGCCGGGATGGCGCTGAAGCGGCGGTGGGCGGCGCGCAACGCCGACCGGTATCCGGGGCGGGACGTCCGGCCGAACCTCGTCATGGGCGTCAATGTGCAGGTCTGCTGGGACAAGTTCTGCAACTTCTGGGAGGTGGAGCCGCGTCTGGTGCCCATGGAGGGCGACCGGTTCCATCTCGATCCGCAGGCGGCGGCCGAGCTGTGCGACGAGAACACCATCGGGGTCGTCGGGATCCTCGGGTCGACCTTCGACGGGTCGTACGAGCCCATCGCGGGCCTGTGCGAGGCCCTGGACGCCCTTCAGGAGCGGACCGGGCTCGACATCCCCGTGCATGTCGACGGGGCCTCAGGGGCCATGGTGGCGCCCTTTCTCGACGAGGACCTGGTGTGGGACTTCCGGCTGCCGCGCGTGGCCTCGATCAACACCTCGGGGCACAAGTACGGGCTGGTCTACCCGGGCGTCGGCTGGGCGCTGTGGCGGGACAAGGAGGCGCTCCCCGAGGAGCTGGTCTTCCGCGTCAACTATCTGGGCGGCGACATGCCGACGTTCGCGCTGAACTTCTCGCGTCCCGGGGCCCAGGTGGTCGCGCAGTACTACACGTTCCTGCGGCTGGGCCGCGACGGCTACCGGGCCGTGCAGCAGTCCACGCGCGATGTGGCGTGCTCCCTCGCCAAGAGGATCGAGGATCTGGGCGACTTCCGGATGCTCACCCGGGGCGACGAGCTGCCCGTGTTCGCCTTCACGACCGGGGCGGACGTGACCGCGTACGACGTCTTCGACGTCTCCCGGCGGCTGCGCGAGCGGGGCTGGCTGGTCCCCGCGTACACCTTCCCGGAGAACCGGCAGGACCTGTCCGTACTGCGGGTCGTGTGCCGCAACGGCTTCTCCGCGGACCTCGCCGAACTGTTCGTGGAGGACCTGGAACGACTGCTGCCCGAACTGCGCCGGCAGCCGCATCCGTCGACGCACGACAGGGATGCGGCCACCGGTTTTCATCACTGAGTGCGCGACCGCGCCCCGAAAGGGGCGCGGGGAACTGCGCGACCAGCCCCCACCGGCCCGCGGTTTCCGCACCGTCCGGCGGAGCCCTC
>NZ_JBSFDA010000277.1:0-8203 GCF_053593675.1 Streptomyces sp. NPDC002156
GGCGGCTGCTGGCCGACGGCGTCGACGCCGTGCGCCGGGTTCCGGAGGACCGGTGGCGCGCCCGCCGCGCAGGAAGTCGATGACCGCCTCGGGGGTGGGATGGTCGAAGACGAGGGTTGTCGGCAGCGCCCTGCCCAACGCCTCGCTCAGCCGCTCGCGCAGCTCGACCCCGGTCATCGAGTCGAACCCGAGGTCCTTGAACGAACGCCGGGCGTCGATCTCCTGAACCGAGTCGGCCTCCAGCACGGCCGCCACCTCGCCGAGCACGGTTCCGGCGAGGTCCACGTCCCGCGCCTGCGGCCCGGCCTCGGCCTGCGGCCCGTGTGCCGCCTCGGGCGACGGCGCGAGCACCGTCGCGTCAGGTGACGCGGGCGCGGCCTGCGCCTCCGGTGTGCGCGCGGCCTCGGTCCCCGCCCCGGACGCGGTCTCGGGCGAAGGGCCTTGCTCCTGCAGCCAGTAGCGCTTGCGCTGGAAGGCGTACGTCGGCAGCGGGGTGCGGCCGGTGGTGCGGCCCAGGGGGCCCGACCAGTCGACGGCGGCGCCGTCGACGTGCAGGCGGGTCAGGGCGGCGAACAGGGCCTGGACCTCGGGGCGGGTGCGGCGTTGGGCGGCTGCCAGCACCGGCTTGGTGTCGCTGCGCCCTGTCAGGCTGTCGCGGGCCATGGGGGTCAGCGCCGCGTCCGGGCCGATCTCCAGGTAGCGGCTCGCGCCCTGCTCCTCCAGGCTGCGCACGCCGTCCAGGAAGCGGACGCTCTCCCGCACGTGCCGCACCCAGTAGTCGGCGTCGATCTCGTCCGCGCCCACCAGACGGCCGGTGAGGTTCGACACCAGAGGGGTGTGCGGCGGCAGGCAGGCCAGGCCCTCCGCGACGCGGCGGAACTCCGTCAGCATGCCGTCCATGCGCGGGGAGTGGAAGGCGTGGCTGACCGTCAGCCGGCGTGTCTTGCGGCCCCGGCCCCGCCATTCCTCCTCGGCCGCAAGGACCGCCGCCTCGTCGCCGGAGACGACGCAGGAGGCGGGCCCGTTGACGGCCGCGAGGGCGGCGCCGTCGCCCAGGGCGGACAGGGTGGACAGCAGCTCGGCCTCGGACGCCTGAATCGCCACCATGGCGCCGCCGTCGGGCAGTTCCTGCATCAGGCGGCCGCGCGCCGCGACCAGGGTGCAGGCGTCGTCCAGCGAGAGGACCCCGGCGACGTGGGCGGCGGCGATCTCGCCTACGGAGTGGCCGATGAGCAGGTCGGGTGCCAGGCCCCACTCTTGGAGGAGTCGGAACAGCGCGACCTCGAAGGCGAAGAGCGCGGCCTGGGTGTAGCGGGTCCGGTCGATCAGGCCGGCGTGCCGCGAGCCCTCCGCGGCGAACATCACCTCGCGCAGCGGGCGGCCGAGTTCGGGGTCGAACCGCGCGCAGACGGCGTCGAGGGCGGAGGCGAACGCCGGGAACGCCCCGTACAGCTCCCGGCCCATGCCGGCGCGCTGGCTGCCCTGGCCCGAGAAGAGGAACGCCAGAGCGCCCGCGTCGTGAGGCGGGGTGGCCGTGCCGAACGTGACGCGGGGGGCGGGGTGGCCCCCGGCCAGGGCGGCCAGCGTGCCGAGGGCGGCGACCTGGTCGCCGCCCTCGGTGAGGAACGCGGCGCGGTGGCGGAAGTGGGTGCGGGTGGTGGCCAGGGCGCGCGCCACCTCCGCCAGCGGCAGGCCGGGGTTGCCCTGCAGGTGGGTCAGGAGCCGCTCGGCCTGGCCGCGCAGCGCGGCCTCGCTCTGGGCGGACAGCAGGACGGGCGTGGGCGTGGTGCGCGGTGCGGGCCCGTGCGCCGGCGCGGGCGCGGCGGCGAGCACGAGGTGGCAGTTGGTGCCGCCCATGCCGAACGAGCTGACGCCCGCCAGCGGTTCGCCCTCCAGCGGGGTGAGCGTGTCGTTGACGCGCAGCCGCAGCTCCTCCAGCGGGATGGCGGGGTGGGGGGAGCGGTAGTTGAGGCTGGGGGCGAGGGCACGCTCCCGCAGGCACAGCGTTGCCTTGATCAGTCCGGCGATGCCCGCCGCGCCCTCCAGGTGCCCGATGTTGGTCTTGACGGAGCCGACGAGCAGCGGCTTGGTGCCGGCGGGCCGCGCGGTGCCGAGGACCGCGCCGAGGGCTTGGGCCTCGACGGGGTCGCCGACGGGCGTGCCGGTGCCGTGCAGCTCGACGAAGCGGACGGCGCCCGGGTCGGCCCCTGCCCGCTCGTAGGCGCGGCGCAGCACCTCCCGCTGGGCGGCGCCGCGCGGGGCGGTGAGGCTGTCGCCGCCGCCGTCGTTGTTGACGGCGCCGCCGAGGATGACGCCGTCCACGCGGTCGCCGTCGGCCAGGGCGCGGGCGAGGGGCTTCAGCACCACCATGCCGCCGCCCTCGCCGCGTACGAACCCGTTCGCGCGGGCGTCGAAGGTGTAGGTGCGGCCCTCGGGCGACAGCGCGCCGAACCGCTCGGCGACGGCGAAGCCCTCGGGCGTGAGGGTGAGGCTGACGCCCCCCGCCAGCGCCAGCTCGGACTCGCCGCTCAGCAGGCTCTGGCAGGCCAGGTGCACGGCGACGAGGGAGGAGGACTGGGCGGTGTCGACCACCATGCTGGGGCCGGTCAGGCCCAGGGTGTAGGAGACGCGGTTGGCGATGATGCCGCGGCTGACCCCGGTCATGGTGGTGTGCGTGAGTGCGGGGGCGCCGTACGCGTGGGCCAGCTTGGCGTAGTCGTCCCAGACGGCGCCGACGAAGACACCGGTCGCGGTGGAACGCCGCTGCTCCGGGACGATCCCGGCGTCTTCCAGAGCTTCCCACGCCAGCTCCAGCGTGAGCCGCTGCTGCGGGTCCATCGACCTCGCCTCGCGGGGGGAGAGGCCGAAGAACCCCGGGTCGAAGGCGTCGACGCCGGGCAGGAAGCCGCCCCTGATCTCCTCGCCGGCGGCGGCGAGTCCGGGGCGCCCGGCGGGCGCCCCGGTCACCGCCTCGCCGCCGCCGCTCAGCAGCTGCCAGAACTCCCCCGGGTTTGCCGCCCCGGGAAACCGGCAGGACATCCCGACGATCGCGATGGCGTCGGGGGTGGTGGCGTTTTCCTGCACCGCGGGGTTCGCGTGCACCAGACGTCCTCTTCCTCTCGTCACACGTATTCGTAGAAGCCGCGGCCGGCCTTCTTGCCGTGGACCCCGCTCTCGACCATGCGCAGCAGCAGCGGGGGAGGGGCGTACAGGGGCTCCTTGAATTCCTCGTAGAGCGCGGCGGCGACGTCGGCGACCGTGTCCAGGCCCACCAGGTCCGTCAGGCGCAGCGGGCCGTAGGGGTGGGAGCAGCCCAGCACCAGGCCCCTGTCGATGGTTTCCGGCGTGGCGAAGCCGGATTCCACCATGCGGATCGCGGAGAGCAGGTAGGGGATGATCAGGGCGTTGATGACAAAGCCGCTGCGGTCGGAGGAGCGGATCACCTGCTTGCCGATGACGACCTCGACGAACGCCCGCGTCCGCTCGTAGACCTTCTCGTCGGTGGCGAGCGAGCTGATCAGCTCGACCAGCGGCATGGCGGGCACCGGGCTGAAGAAGTGCGTGCCGATGACGTGGCTGGGCCTGCTGGTGGCGCGGCCCAGGCGGGTGATGGGGATGGAGGAGGTGTTGGTCGCCAGGATGGCGTCCGGGGTGGTCACGACGGAGTCCAGCGCGATGAACAGGTCCCGCTTGGTGGGCTCGTGCTCCCGGACGCTTTCGATGACGAGCTGGCGGTCGGCCAGGTCGGTCAGCTCGGTGGTGAAGGAGATGCGGTCCAGGGCGGCGTCGCGCTGCTCCTCGGTGATGCGGCCCTTGCCGAGGGCGCGTCCGAGGGACTGGCGGATGCGGCCGCGGCCGGCGTCGGCGGAGGCGGGGCGGGAGACGACGACGGTGACCTGACGGTCGGCCAGGGCGCACACCTCGGCGATGCCCGAGCCCATCAGGCCGCAGCCGATGACGCCGACGCGCTCGATGTCGGTGGCCTCCATGGCCAGCGGGGCGTTCGCGTTCACGCGGCATCACTCGTCTCTTTGCCGGTCGAGTCCTTGCCGGTCGAGGTGCTGGTCCAGCGCAGCACGCAGCCGCCGACGGCCATGCCGCCGCCGAAGCCCATGAGCATCACCAGGTCGCCGTCCTTCAGATGCCCGGCCTGGTCGGCGTCGGCGAGCGTCAGCGGCACCGAGGCGCTGCCGACGTTGGCGTACCGCTCGACCGTGCGGTGCGTGCGCGCCCGGGTCAGGCCGGTGGCTTGGGAGAGCTGGTGCAGCAGCACGCCGTTGGGCTGGTGCGGCACGAAGTGGTCGACGTCCGCGAGAGCGACGCCGGCCCGCCCGGCGAGGCGCTCCACCACCGGCGGCACGTTCTCCATGACGAAGTCCCGCACGGCCCGGCCGTCCATGCGCACGAAGTGGGCGCCGTCGTCGACCGTCTGGTGGGAGGCCGGCAGGCGGCTGCCGCCGGCGTCGATCCGCAGCAGGTGGGCGGCATCGCCCCGGCTGGAGAGGTCGAACGCCAGCATGCCGTAGCCGTCGGGCACCTCGCCGACCACGGCGGCGGCCGCGCCGTCGCCCAGCAGCACCGAGGTGCGGCGGTCGGTGAAGTCGGCGAAGCGGGAGTAGACCTCGCTCGAGATGACCAGGGCGAGGCTGCCGGGGCGCAGCCGCAGCAGGCCGCGGGCCAGCTCCAGGCCGTAGACGAAGCCGCTGCAGGCGACGGAGATGTCGAAGCCGGCGGCGTTGCGCGCGCCGATGGCGTTCTGCACCAGGCAGGCGGTGGGCGGCTGCGGCGAGTCGCCGGTGCCGGTGGAGACGATGATGTAGTCGATGCGGTCGGCGCCGATCCCGGCCCGGCCGAGGGCGTCCTCGGCGGCCCTGGCGGCGAGGTCGGAGGCCGCCTCGTCGGGCGCGGCCCATCGCCGGGTGAGGATCTGCGTCTTGCGCTCGATCCACTCGGGGGTGGTGGCGGCGCGTGCGGCGACCTCGTCGTTGCCGGCCTCGTCCTTGGGCACGTACGAGCCGGTCGCGAGGATACCGACCGGGCTGTCAGCAAGTGGGGCGTGTTCGGCCACCGTCTGGCACACCTTTCGGGTCAGTGGAGGGAGAAGTTCTCTTCGCCGATGCGGGCGCGGCGTGCGGGGTCGGTGACGCCGAGGCCGGGCTCGGGCGCCAGGCACAGGACGCCGACCTTGCCCCAGTGGCTGTTGAGCTGCACCTGCCGTGTGGCCTCAGCCAGCTCGTCCAGCGGATGGACGGCGGAGGTGACCGGCAGGATCGCGCCGATGTCCGCCAGGCGGTTGCACTCCGCCTGCTCCTGGAGGTTGGCCGCGTGGCTGCCGATGATCCGCTTGAGGTTCATCCACAGGTAGCGGTTGTCGTAGGAGTGCTGGTAGCCGGTGCTGGAGCCGCAGGTGACGACGGTGCCGCCGCGGCGGACGACGAAGACGGAGATGCCGAACGTGGCCTGGCCGTTGTTGTCGAAGACGATGTGCGGGTCCTCGCCCAGCTCGCGGCGGATGATGCGGCCCAGGCGCTTGCCGAGCTCGATGGTGCGCTCGGGGCCGGGGGCTTCGTTGCCCGCCATGCCGATCTCCGAGCGGTTGATCACCACCTCGCAGCCGAGGCGGCGGGCGATGCGGGCCTTGGCGTCGGAGGAGACGACGCCGACGGGGATGCCGCCGCCGTTCTTCACCAGCTGGGTGGCGAAGACGCCGAGGCCGCCGGTGGCGCCCCAGACGAGGACGATGTCGCCCTGCTTCATGCGGGCGCCGTGCTCGCCGACGAGCATCCGGTAGGAGGTGCCGGCGCACTGGGCGAGGCAGGCGGCCTCCTCCCAGGTGAGGTGGGCGGCCTTGGGGAGCAGCTGGCTGGCGCGCACCACGCAGTAGTGCGCCAGGCCGCCGAAGTTCGTCTCGTAGCCCCAGGCCCACTGCCCGGCGCCGAGCATGCCGTCGGAGTGCGTGGCGGGCTCCTGGTCGTCCACCTGCACCGCGGAGACGACGACGTGGTCGCCGGTGCGCCAGCGGCGCACGCCCTCGCCGACGCGGACGATGACGCCGGCCGCGTCGGAGCCCAGCTGGTGGTGGGGCAGGTCGTGGCGGGTGGCGTGGCCGCCCTGGCGCGCGTACCGCTTGAGGAAGTCGAAGGTGGGCAGCGGGTGGAAGGTGGCCGACCAGACGGCGTTGTAGTTGATGGAGCTGGCCATCACCGCGATCAGCACCTCGTCGGGCGCGAGGCTCGGCATGGGCACAGGCCCGACGTGGAGGGTCTTGCGGACGTCCTTGTCGTCAGTGGCCGACAGACCGGCGAAGGTGTCGACGTCCTCGATGCGCGTGTGGGCGGCGGTGTAGTGGGCGGGCAGCGGCAGGCGTTCGAGGGTGTCCCCCGACGCGCCCGCAAGGACCGCCTCGGACAGGGCGTCACTCACGGCGCCACCGCCCAGCGCAGCAGGCAGGAGCCGAGGGACAGGCCGCCGCCGAAGCCGGAGATCAGCACCAGGTCTCCGTCCTTGAGGTGGCCGGCCCGGTTGGCGTCGTCGAGGGTGACGGGGATGGAGGCGCTGCCGACGTTGCCGTACCGGTCGACGGTGACGTGGGTTCGGGCGCGCTCCAGGCCCAGCTTCTCCGCGAGCTTCCCCAGCAGCACACCGTTGCCCTGGTGCGGGATGAAGTGGTCGACGGCGCCGAGGGAAACACCGGCGCGGTCGGTCAGGCGCTCCAGGTTGAGCGGTACCTGCTCCATCACGAAGTCGCTGACGGCGCGGCCCTCCATGCGGAAGAAGTGCTCGCCCGCCTCGACGGTCGCGTGGGAGGACGGCTTGCGGCTGCCGCCCGCCGCGACGCCGATGAGGTGGTGTCCCTCGCCGCGGCTGGCGAGCTCGACGTCGATGAAGCCGTAGGGGCGGGCGACCTGGCCGACGACGGCGGCGGCGGCGCCGTCGGCGAACAGGACGGAGGTGCGGCGGTCGGAGAAGTCGAGGATGCGGGAGTAGACCTCGGTGGCCAGCACCAGCACCTTCGCGTCGGGGTAGAGGGCGACGAGGCTGCGGGCCAGGGCCAGGCCGTAGACGAAGCCGGCGCAGACGACGTTGAGGTCGAAGCAGGCGGCGTTGGAGGCGCCCAGGCGGTTTTGGACGAGATTGGCGGTGGGCGGGGAGGGGGAGTCGCCGGTGGAGGTGGAGACGATGATGTAGTCGATCTCGTCGGCGGCCATCCCGGCCTGGCCGAGGGCGTTCTCGGCGGCCTTGGCGGCGAGGTCGGAGGCGGCCTCGTCAGGGGCGGCGTAACGCCGGGTGAGGATCTGCGTCTTGCGCTCGATCCACTCGGGTGTGGTGCCGGCCCGCTCGGCCAGCTCGGCGTTGCCCACTTCTTCCTTGGGCAGGTAGGAACCGGTGGCGAGTATTCCGGCGGAGGATTCGGGCACCGTCGAGTACGCCTTTCATGAGGAGGGCGGAAGGGCGGCGGGCGGGACTACGCGGTGGCTGCCGCGGGCTGGCGCATCGGGTTGATGCGGTCCTCGCCGATGCGGGCGCGGCGTGCGGCGTCGGTGACGCCCAGGCCCGGCTCCGGCGCCAGGCACAGCACTCCGACCTTGCCGACGTGCCGGTTGAGCTGCACCTGCCGGGTGGCCTCGGCGACGTCGTCCAGCGGGTGAACGGCCGACAGAACCGGCTGCAGTCGGCCCAGGCTCGCCAGGCGGTTGCACTCCGACGCCTCCTGGAGGTTGGCGGAGTGGCTGCCGATGATCCGCTTGAGGTTCATCCACAGGTAGCGGTTGTCGTAGGAGTGCTGGTAGCCGGTGCTGGAGCCGCAGGTGACGACGGTGCCGCCGCGGCGGACGACGAAGACGGAGATGCCGAACGTGGCCTGACCGGTGAAGTCGAAGACGATGTGCGGGTCCTCGCCCAGCTCGCGGCGGATGGCGCGGCCCAGGCGCTTGCCGAGCTCGATCGTCTGCTCGGGGCCGGGGGCTTCGTCGCCTCCCATGCCGATCTCGGCGCGGTTGATCACCACCTCGCAGCCGAGGCGCCGCAGCAGCTCTGCCTTGGCGTCGGAGGAGACGACGCCGACGGGGATGCCGCCGCTGTTCCTCACCAGCTGCACGGCGTACGCCCCGAGGCCGCCGGTGGCGCCCCAGACGAGGACGATGTCGCCCTGCTTCATGCGGGCGCCGTGCTCGCCGACGAGCATCCGGTAGGAGGTGCCGGC
>NZ_JBSFDA010000278.1:0-8159 GCF_053593675.1 Streptomyces sp. NPDC002156
ATCCAGCCCGTCCGGCGTTTGAGGACGAGCGCGTTCAGCGCGAAAGGGGGTTCGGGGGCGGAGCCCCCGAGGATGGGACGGGTAGGGGCGGCGGGGGCGAGAACCCTGGACCTCAGCCCAGCCGGGCCACCAGTGCCGTCGCCACCGCCATCAGGCCCTCTCCCCGCCCCGGGAAGCCGAGGCCGTCCGTCGTCGCGCCGGAGACCGAGACCGGCGCCCCCACCGCCTCCGACAACACCTTCTGCGCCTCCTCGCGCCGCTTCCCGATCTTCGGCCGCGGCCCCACCACCTGCACCGCGACATTGCCGATCGTGAACCCCGCCGCCCGCACGATCCGCGCCGCCTCCGTCAGCAGCGTGACCCCGGACGCCCCGGACCACTCCGGGCGCCCGGTACCGAAGTGCTGGCCCAGGTCGCCAAGGCCCGCCGCCGAGAACAGCGCGTTGCACGCCGCGTGGGCGACGACGTCCGCGTCGGAGTGGCCCGCGAGGCCCGCCCCCTCGCCCTCCCATTTCAGGCCGGCGCACCACAGCTCCCGGCCCTCCTCGAAAGCGTGAATGTCGGTACCGATGCCGACCTGGGGCAGCACCACCGGCCCTCCCGAAGAACCCTCAGAAGCCATCGTTCAGCCTCCTCCTGGCCAGTACCGCTTCCGCCAGCACCAGATCCAGCGGCCTCGTCACCTTGAACGCCTCCTCGTGGCCGGGCACGACCACCACCCGCAGGCCCAGCTGTTCGACCATGCTCGCGTCGTCGGTGACGTTCTCGGTCACCGTCTCGTGGGCCCGGACCAGGGTGTCGAGCGCGAAGCCCTGCGGTGTCTGGACCGCCCGCAGCCGCGCCCGCTCCGGCGTCGCCAGCACCGGCTCCGGTTCGCCGGGCGTCGTCGCCGGCTCGACCTCCTTGACGGTGTCCGCGAGCGGCAGCGCGGGGACCACGGCCTGCGCGCCCTCCCGTACCGCCTCGATCACAGCGTCCACGGTGTCCACCGGGACGAGCGGGCGGGCGGCGTCGTGGACGAGGACGATGTCGATGCCGGGCGGGAGGGCGTCCAGGCCGAGCTTCACCGACTCCTGCCTGGACTCGCCGCCGGGGACGACCAGGAAGTCCGTGCGCTCGGGCAGCGCGTGGGCGTCGAGGAGGGTCTTCACCTCGGCGGCGCCGTCCGGCGGGGCCACGACGACGACCAGGGAGACGGCACGGGACGCGGCCATCGCGCGCACCGCGTGGATGAGCATGGGCGTGCCGTTCAGCGCACGAAGCGCCTTGGGGGCGCCCGGACCGAGGCGTACGCCCCGGCCGGCGGCCGGAATGACGGCGGCCGTACGTGCCCCGGGCGGTGTGGGGCGCGATTCGTCAGACATCGGTTCCTGTCAGGTTTGTGTGCCGAGCCCTCGTGGGTATGGCCTGGAGGAGTGCCGGGCGCGAGCCTCGATCGGACCCTTCCGTGACATCCGGTCGAGCGGTCTCCGGGCCCGGCACCAATATCAGTACGTCGGTACTACTGACGGCTTCAGTGGGTGCTCTTCAGTTCAATGGGTGCTGGAGAATTCACTTCCGGGCACGAACATGCCGCAGCGCCCGGCGACATTGGATACGTCATCGGGCACCGCGGCATTTTCAGTGTGCTGCCTGAACCGAGTGGGCTTTTCAGGGCCTGAGTTCGGTCAGGGTCAGGACGCGAGCACCTCGTCGAGCAGGGCTTCGGCCTTGTCCTCGTTCGTGTTCTCCGCGAGCGCGAGCTCACTCACCAGGATCTGGCGAGCCTTGGCGAGCATGCGCTTCTCACCGGCGGACAGTCCGCGCTCCCGCTCACGACGCCACAGGTCACGTACGACTTCCGCGACCTTGATGACATCACCGGAGGCGAGCTTCTCCAGATTTGCCTTGTAGCGACGTGACCAGTTCGTGGGCTCCTCGGCATACGGAGCGCGCAGCACCTCGAAGACCCGGTCCAGCCCGTCCTGACCGACCACGTCACGTACGCCGACGAACTCCGCATTGTCCGCTGGCACACGTACAGTCAGGTCACCCTGGGCGACCTTCAGCACCAAGTAGGTCTTGTCCACGCCTTTGATCTGGCGAGTTTCGATGGCCTCGATCAGCGCGGCCCCGTGATGGGGATAGACCACGGTGTCGCCAACCTTGAACGTCATGTGACAGGTACCCCTTCCGTGGCTATCCAGGGTAACACGGAAACGGCGGCTTCTGAATGGCGTTTTCGCAGGTCAGGGCATATCTCGGGGCTTGACAACAGCAACAGGAACGTGCTTCGAGAGGGCCCCGGAGGCGAACGGGAGGGGGGTATTCGCAGGTCGGAGCGGCTCTCCGAACGAAGTGAAACCCGGGCGTTACACACACCTGGAGACCCCGCTGGACGACCAAACATCCACTTATGTCCGCTTCCAAGTGTGCGACTTACGCTACTCCGTTCGGTGAGCGGAGTCGGCTGTACGACGAATCCGGAATTGATCACCGCTTGGTGATCTACGGTTGATCCACGGGTGATCTACGGGTGATCAATTTCCGATCTCTTCATTCCCTTCACAGTAAATGTGAATGTCGAAGTGGCTCTTGAGACAGCCCCGCACTCCCGGGGAACCACCCCCGCCCGTCGTTAGAGGCGGGTCGGGTGCGGTGGCGTGGGAACGGCTCGGTAACCTAAGGCCGCTGACAGACACTTAGGGTGGCTTTACAAGGAGCTGCCCGTGCGTTCCAAGGAGTTGCCGCCGCCGTGAGCAGCAGCCTTCGACGCGGCGCCCTCGCCGCATCCGCCCTCGCGTTCTCGGTCGCCACGCTCGCCGGGTGCGCAGCCGGAAACAACGCCCAGACGCTGGAGATCAAGCCGGACAACGCGGCCACCTCCGTCGGTGACATCAAGCTGCAGAACGTCGTCATCATCACCCAGCCGGAGCTGGAGTCGACCGGCCCGGCCGCCGTCTCCGCGACGGTGTTCAACAGCGGTACGACCGCCCAGACGCTGGAGTCGATCACCGTCCCCGGCACCGGCAAGACCGCCGAGCTGACGGCCGCGAAGGGCGGGAGCCTGAGCATCCCGGCCGGCGGTTCGCTCGTCATCGGCGGCGCGAACAACGCGTCCGCGGTGCTGCCCAGCAGCCGTGAGGCGGTCAAGGACGGCAACGCGCAGAAGATCACCTTCGCCTTCAGCAAGACCGGTGACGTGAGCCTGCGCGCGTTCGTCGTCCCGGCGGAGAGCTTCTTCTCCTCGTGGGGCCCGACCGAGGTTCCGGCGACCCCGGCCGAGACCGGTGCCTCGCCGAGCACGTCCGCGGAGCCGGAGACGTCCGGTTCCCCGACCCCGACCGGGGCCGCCGAGACGGCCGCGGCGGGGTCGACCCCGAGCACCTCGGCCTCGGAGACGGACACGGCCGCCGCCGGTCACTGAACCGTCGTACACGCCGAAGGGCGGGACCTCCTCGGGGAGGTCCCGCCCTTCGGCGTACCGGCGCGCGCCCTGCGCGTACCAGGCCGTAGAACTCTGTACGGGCCGGTTTACGGCTCGAACTTGTACCCCAGGCCGCGCACCGTGACCAGGTACCTGGGCGCGCCCGGGTCCGGCTCGATCTTGGCGCGGAGGCGCTTGACGTGGACGTCGAGGGTCTTGGTGTCGCCGACGTAGTCGGCGCCCCAGACCCGGTCGATGAGCTGCATGCGGGTCAGTACGCGGCCCGCGTTGCGCAGGAGCATTTCGAGCAGGTCGAACTCCTTGAGAGGGAGGTCGACCTTGGCGCCGGAGACGGTGACCACGTGGCGGTCCACGTCCATGCGGACCGGGCCGGCCTCCAGCGCGGCCGGGGTGATCTCCTCGGGCTCGCCGCGGCGGCGCAGGACGGCCCGGATGCGGGCGACCAGTTCGCGGGAGGAGAAGGGCTTGGTGACATAGTCGTCGGCTCCTATTTCCAGGCCGACGACCTTGTCGATCTCGCTGTCCTTGGCGGTGACCATGATCACCGGGACGTTGGACTTGCCCCGCAGCTGGCGGCAGACCTCGGTGCCGGGCAGGCCGGGCAGCATCAGGTCGAGCAGGACGAGGTCGGCGCCGTTGCGCTCGAACTCGTCGAGTCCGTCGGGCCCGGTGGCCGCGATGGCGACCTCGAAGCCCTCTTTGCGGAGCATGTACGAAAGGGCGTCGGAGAAGGATTCCTCGTCCTCGACGACGAGCACTCGGGTCACGGAAGGACCTCCGGGGCGTGAAGCGGATCGTAAGGGGATGTGCCGGTGGTCCGGTCGGCCTCTTCGCCGGGGTCGGACGGTCCGTCCCCGGCTTCGGGGTCGGAGTCTGGGAGTGACTCGGGGTGCGAGTCATGGTCGTACAGATGTACCCGGTTCGCACGGGCGCGGCGGGCGGCGCCCGCTTCCGGGAGGCGCAGGGTGAACGTGGAGCCCTGGCCTTCGGAGCTCCACACGGTGACCTCCCCGCCGTGCGAGGCGGCCACGTGCTTGACGATCGCCAGGCCGAGGCCCGTACCGCCGGTGGCGCGGGAGCGGGCCGGGTCGACGCGGTAGAAGCGCTCGAAGATGCGCTCCTTGTCCTTCTCGGAGATGCCGATGCCCTGGTCGGTGACGGCGACCTCGATCAGGTCGCCGCCCGTGGCGCTGACCCGGCGGGCCGCTATGCCGACGCGGGTGGCGGAGGGCGAGTAGTTGACGGCGTTCTCGACGAGGTTGCCGAGGGCGGCGGCGAGCTGGCCGCGGTTGCCCCAGACGCGCAGGTCGGCGGTGCCGCCGGCGGCCATGGTGATCTGTTTGGTGCCGGCCTGGTGGCGGCAGCGGTCGACGGCCTCGGCGACGAGTTCGTCGACGCGGACCGGTTCGGCGTCCTCCAGCGGGTCGTCGTTCTGCACCCGGGAGAGGTCGATCAGCTCCTGGACGAGGCTGGTGAGGCGGGTCGCCTCGATCTGCATGCGGCCGGCGAAGCGCTCGACGGCCTCCGGGTCGTCCGAGGCGCCCATGACGGCCTCGGAGAGCAGGGAGAGCGCGCCGGTGGGGGTCTTCAGCTCGTGGCTGACGTTCGCGACGAAGTCGCGGCGTACGGCCTCGATGCGGCGGGCCTCGGTGAGGTCCTCGACCAGGAGGAGGACGAGGCGCGAGCCCAGCGGGGCGACGCGGGCGGAGACCGCGAGGGCCTCGCCGCGGCCGGTGCCGCGCCGGGGGAGGTCCAGCTCGACCTGGCGTATCTCGCCGTCGCGGCGGGTGTCCCGGGCCATCTGGAGCATCGGCTCGACCGACAGTTTTCCGCCACGGACCAGCCCGAGGGCGTACGCCGCCGAGCTTGCCTTGACGACCGCGTCCGCCTCGTCGAGTACGACGGCGGAGGAGCGCAGCACGGACAGCACCGTGTCCACACCGGGCGGCAGCACGGGGTCCGTGTGCAGCGAGGTGCGGGTGGGGCGTTTCTGGTCGCGCTCGCTCCAGCGGAACGCCAGCATGGCGATGACGCCGGTGAGCACACCGGCGATCGCTGCAGCTGCGGCGACCGCCGCGTTCACGTCCATGCCCCCAGGTTAGGCATGGGGTACGACATGGCCACAGCCATCAGTGTGCGACCTCGAACACTCGTCGCCCAGAGTTCACCTTGGAGCCAGTATTGGTTCATTTGTCGGGGCGGAAAACGACGCGTGTCTGCCCGAACGTGGGAGCGTGGGGGTCACGGGGCCTGGTGCTGCCCCCGAATGGACGTCAAGAGAGGGACACCTGATGCGTGACGCGTACCACGAAGAACTTGACTCGATCGGCGACAGTCTGGTCGAGATGGCCCGTCTCGTCGGGTCGGCGATCGGGCGCGCGACGACGGCGATCCTCGACGCCGACCTGAAGCTGGCCGAAAGCGTCATCGAGGCCGACGCCAAGGTCGACGAGCTGCAGCACGACCTGGAGGGCCGCGCCATAGCGCTGCTGGCCCGCCAGCAGCCGGTCGCCACCGACCTGCGGATCGTCGTCACGTCGCTGCGGATGAGCGCCGACCTGGAGCGTTCGGGCGACCTCGCCCAGCACGTTGCCAAGCTGGCCCGGCTGCGCTTCCCCGAGCGGGCGGTCCCGCACGACCTGCACGCCACGATCCTGGAGATGGGCCAGCTCGCCCAGCGCCTGATGGCGAAGGCGGCCGAGGTCATCATCACCAAGGACGTCGATCTGGCGATGCAGCTGGAGCAGGACGACGACGAGATGGACCGTCTCCACCGCACCCTCTTCCAGCACCTGATCGACGAGCGCTGGAAGCACGGCATCGAGACGGCGGTCGACGTGACGCTGCTGGGCCGCTACTACGAGCGCTACGCGGACCACGCGGTGTCGGTCGCCAAGCGTGTGGTGTTCCTGGTGACGGGCGAGCACGCGGACGAGCTGCAGCCGGACGTACAGCCGCCCACGGGCGTCGAAGGGGCCTGAACCTCCGTACACCTGTGCGCCGTTGATGCGCCCGGCGGAACGGGCATGCAATGGGGAGAAGGCACCGGATGTCCAGGATCCAGTCTCCAGGATCCAGCGGATCCGGATCTCTAGGACCACCCTCCAGGAGGGCCCCATGGCCGAGACCCCCAGCACGCCCGACCCGACGCAGGAGCGCGAGACGCAGCATCCCGCCGAGATCAAGCATCTGCCCCTGTTCGGCGCCTGCGGCTGTGGCTCCGGCTGCGGGTGCGGCTGCCAGTCGGGCGCCCCTTGTCAGTGCGGTTGACGCCCGGCGTCAGTCACAGGGACCCCGCTCCCTCCCCATGTGGAGAGAGCGGGGTTCTTTTGTGCGCGGTGGTGCCGTTCGCCCTGTTCCGGACCTGGGGGCAGCGGCCACGGTCGTCGCCGAACGGGCATACACTTCACACCAGTTGACGCTCTGGCTCTGTACATGCACAACAGGCACCCTGTTGCCATCTCGTTAACCAGTGCTTCTTGACGTTACGTGCTGTCCCGGCGTTGGCTTCCGTATCTGTATCTGGGTTCGTCATGCTTCCCCGCCTGGAAGGCACCTCCCGTGAACGCTCGTACCCCCCGTCGGATCGCCGCACGTCGTACCGCGATCGCGGTGACGGCCGCCGCCTCGGCCCTCTCGCTCGCCGCGTGCGGCGTCATCGACAGTGCCAGTGGAAGCAGCGGCTCCGCGGCGCCCAAGAAGGGCGACGACATCACTGTGGGGCTCCTTCTGCCCGACAAGAAGACGACGCGTTTCGAGAAGTTCGACTACCCGCTCTTCAAGAAGCAGGTCACCGCCCTCACCAACGGCAAGGGCAAGGTCCTCTACGCCAACGCCGAGGCGGACAAGGCCAAGCAGAACCAGCAGCTCGAAGAGATGATCGCCGAGAAGGTCGATGTCCTCGTGGTGGACGCGATCGACGCCCACACCATCGCGCCGGCCATCGAGAAGGCCAAGGACGCGGACATACCGGTCATCGCGTACGACCGGCTCGCGGAGGGCCCGATCGACGCGTACGTCTCCCACGACAACGAGCTCGTCGGCGAGGTGCAGGGCCGCTCGATCGTCGAGGCCCTCGGCACCAAGGCCGCGACCAGCAAGATCGTCATGATCAACGGCTCGCTCACGGACCCGAACACGAACCGGTTCAAGACCGGCGCGATGAACGAGCTGCAGGGCAAGGTCCAGATCGCGGCGTCGTACAACACCAAGGACTGGCTGCCCGAGATCGCCAAGGCCAACATGGAGACCGCGATCCAGGCCGTCGGGCTGAGCAACATCAAGGCGGTCTACTCGGCGAACGACGACATGGCCGGCGCGGCCATCGACGCGATGAAGGAGGCGGGCGCCAGCACGATCCCGCCGGTGACCGGGCAGGACGCGAGCCTGGAGGCGGTGCAGCGGATCGTCTCGGGCGAGCAGTACATGAGCGTCTACAAGTCGTTCATCCTGGAGGCCAACAACGCCGCGTCCATGGCGGTGGCCAAGGTCCAGGGCCGCTCGATCGAGTTCGACGCGCTGACCCGCGACAACGTCGACAGCCCGACGCAGAAGCAGATCCCGTCGCAGCTGGTCCCGGTGGTGGCCCTCACGCAGGACAACATCAAGGACACGGTGATCCAGGACGGCATCTACACCGTCCAGGACATCTGCACCCCGGAGTACGAGGCGGCCTGCGAGGAGATCGGCCTCAAGTAGTGGGCCCGGCGGCACCGCGTCGAGCGACGCGGTG
>NZ_JBSFDA010000279.1:0-8063 GCF_053593675.1 Streptomyces sp. NPDC002156
GCGGGGGGGCGGGGGGGGCACCCGGCCCGCCCCCCCCCCCCCCGCCCGGCCCCCCGCCCCGCCCTGCCTGATCCGAGGCAGGGCGGGACGGGTCAGGGCGGGTCAGGACGGGCCCCGATGTGGTTCGCTGCCTGAATGACTCAGGACCTGGAGACCCTCGCGTTCGAATCCGCCGAGGCATTCGAGGCATGGCTCGGCGAGAACCACGCGACCTCGCCCGGCATCTGGCTCAAGCTCCGCAAGAAGACCTCCGGAGCCACCGGGGCTGTCGCCCTGGACTACGCCCAGGCCCTCGACGTGGCGCTCTGCTACGGCTGGATCGACGGTCAGAAGGCCGGGCTCGACGACCAGTGGTGGCTCCAGCGGTTCACCCCGCGCAGGCCGCGCAGCAAGTGGTCGAAGATCAACTGCGGCAAGGTCGCCGTCCTGATCGAACAGGGCCGGATGCGTCCGGCCGGGCAGGCCGAGATCGACCGCGCCAAGGCGGACGGCCGCTGGGAGGCGGCGTACGACAGCGCGAAGACCGCCACTGTTCCGGACGATCTCGCGGCGGCCCTGACCGCCGACCCGGCCGCGGCGGCGTTCTTCGAGACCCTGGACCGGCAGAACCGCTACGCGATCCTGCACCGGATCCACGAGGCCAAGCGCCCCGAGACCCGGGCGCGCCGGATCGAGACGTACGTGGCGATGCTGGCGAAGGGCGAGAAGCTCCACCCGTGACCAGCCGGCGCGGCTGCCGCTCATCACCCCGCTAGGGAGTACCGCATGTCCGGCGAGAACGAGCAGAACCGTGGGCCCCGGAACCTCACCCACGACCCCACCGGAAACCTCACCGAGACCTTCCCCTTCACCTGCCTCGCCTGCGGTAAGGCCTGGAACCGCACCTTCGAGGTCATCGTCCTCCCCGACCCGGCCGGCTGCCTCAATCCCCTGGAGTACGTCGACGAGGACGGCCGCGCCATGCGCTCCCCGCTGACCGACGCCGTGTGCGCCACCTGCGGCAGCCGAAAGGTACGCGTGGGCTGACCCTCACCGGCCCCGGTTACTGCTGCTTCTCCTCGAAGGAAGCGAAGTAAGCGGCGGCCATGTCCTCGTCCCCGTGTCCCTGTTCGGCGGCCCGCCGGAACCGCTCGGCGCTCGCGGCGGCCACGTCCAGCCGTACGCCGTTCCGCTCGCCCGCCTCGACGATCAGCCGGGCGTCCTTCGCGGCCGTGGACACCGCGAAACTCGCCGGAGTCAGCCCGTCGTTCAGGATCAGACCGGCCTTGGCCCGCAGATAGCCCATGTCGAGCGGACCGCCCTCGATCGCGTCGAAGAAGCTCTGCGGCTCGACGCCGAGTGCCTGGGCGAGGGCCAGCACCTCACCGGTCGCGTTGGTGACGGCCAGCACCCAGCTGTTGGCGACGAGCTTGAGCCGCGTGGCACTGCCGGCCCCGCCCTCCTCACCGGTCCACACCGTACGGGCGCCGACCGCGTCGAGGACGGGAGCGACGGCCGCCCGGTGCTCGGCGGGCCCGGCGGCGAGCACGAGCAACTGCCCGGCCTCGGCGGGCTGCCGGGTCCCGAGGACGGGCGCGTCGAAGAAGACAAGCCCCAACTCCTCGGCCAGTGAGCCGAGTTCACCGATGGCATCCACCCCGGCCGTCGTCGACTGCACCCACGCGGCCCCCGTCCGGAGCGCGGGCGCGGCCTCGCGCATGACCTCCCGGACGGCATCACCGTCGTACAGCATGGTCAGGACGACATCCGCGTCCCGTACGGCGTCGGCGGGCGTTTCGGCGAGCATGATCCCGCCCTCGATGGCCAGGGGCTCGGCCTTGGCGCGGGTCCGGTTCCACACCCGGACGGTGTGCCCGGACCGGGCGAGGTTACGGGCCATGGCGGCGCCCATGATGCCGGTGCCGAGGACGGCGACGGTGAGGGAGGGACTGCTCTTGCTGTCGGTGTCGGTCATGAAGTCAGTTAAGCAAGTGGACGGGGTCTTGCCAGCTGGTGAATCCATCCACCAAGATTCCGCCCAATGGAAGAAATAGTGAACCGGAGCCGGCCGTGACCCCGGCGCTGAAGTCAGCGAGCGGCCTCTTCGCCGCGGCCCTGACCCTCTGTGTGCTGGGCACAGCCCCGGCCCCCGCAGCGACGGCGACACCGCACTCCGCCACGGCTGCATCCCCCCTCCCCCACATCTGGCCGACCCCCCAGCAGCTGAGCCCCGGCCGAGGCACCCACGCGCAACCGGTCCCGAAGCAGGTCGTCGAGGTCATCGGCAAGGCCACCGACCCGGCGGCCCGCACCCTCGTCGAACGCGTCCTGCGCGACGCCGGCGCCCACACCATCCGTACGGTCACAGCGGGCCGCCCGATACCCCCCGCCGCCCTCACGGTCTACGTCGGCGGCCCCACGGAAAACCCGGCAACGGCAAAGGCACTCAAGCATCTGGGCGCCAAGCCCCCCACCCAACTCCCCTCCGGCGGCTACACGTTGGCCACCGGCAAGGGCACCGTCGCCCTGTCCGGAGTGGACACGACGGGCACGTTCTATGCGGCCCAGACCCTCCGCCAGCTGATCACCCACAACTCGATCCCCTCCGCAACGGTCCGGGACTGGCCGACAACGGCCCTGCGAGGAGTGATCGAGGGCTTCTACGGCGCCCCCTGGACCCAACAGAACCGCCTCTCCCAACTCGACTTCTACGGCCGTACGAAGCAGAACGTGTACGTCTACTCCCCCAAGGACGACCCGTATCTGCGCGCGAACTGGCGCGACGAGTACCCGCCGGCCCAACTGGCCACCCTCAAACAACTGGTGGACCGGGCAGCCGAGAACCACGTCCGCTTCACCTACGCCCTCTCCCCCGGACTGTCGGTCTGCTACTCCTCGGCGGCCGACGTCAAGGCACTGGTGACCAAGTTCGAGTCGCTGTACGCGATCGGCGTGCGCTCGTTCGCCGTACCGCTGGACGACATCAGCTACACGGCGTGGAACTGCGCGGCGGACAAGGAGAAGTTCGGCACGGGAGGCGGAGCGGCGGGCACTGCCCAGTCGGCCCTCCTCAACAACGTGGTCAAGGACTTCGTCGCCGCCCACACGGACGTGACCCCGCTGGAGATGGTCCCGACCGAGTACTCCGACCTCGCTGACTCCCCGTACAAGACGGCGCTGCGCGAGCAGTTGGACCCGTCGGTCGTCGTCGAGTGGACGGGCGTAGGGGTAATCGCACCGACGATCACCACCGACCAGGCCCGCCAGGCAAAGGAGTTGTTCGGTCACCCGATCCTGATCTGGGACAACTACCCGGTGAACGACTACACCACCAGCCGCCTCCTCCTGGGCCCCTACACAGGCCGCGAGGCAGGCGTACCCACCCAGGTCACGGGCATCACCGCCAACCCGATGATCCAGGCCGAGGCCAGCAAACTCGCCCTCTTCACCTCGGCGTCCTACGCCTGGAACCCGACGGCGTACGACCCCCGAGCGGCGTTCCTGGCCTCGGTGAAGGACTTCGCGGCGAACGCCCCCAGATCGACGGCAGCCTCCCTCCGAGTCTTCGCGGAGAACAACTACTCCTCTCTCCTGGACGCCACCGAGTCCCCGACCCTGACTCCCCTCCTCAAGGCGTTCACGACGGCGTACGAGAGCGGAGAGGGCCTCGACAAGGCGGCCGACGCACTGACGGCCTACTTCAGGTCGATGGCGGCAGCCCCGGCAGACCTCCGAGCGAACCTCGCCAACGCCCCATTCCTGACCGAGACTTCGAAGTGGCTGGACAAGCTGGGCGCGTACGGAGAGGCAGGCACGACAGCCGTAGACCTGATGCTGGCGCAGAAGAACGGCGACACGGAAGCGGTAGCAACCCTCTACGCCCGCCTCCAGTCGCAACGCAAGCAACTCGACTCGGTCCCCCAGCAGATCGCCCCCGGCGTACTGGACCGCTTCCTGTTCGACGCGACCCTGAGAGCGGCCCCGGACCCGGGCCCGGACGCGTCCTTCACTCCGACGTCTCTGTCCCTGCCCCCAGGCGACAGCGCCACCTCAACCCTGACGATTGCCGACAACCGCTCCACGACCGCCAGGACAACAACCTGGAAGATCAAGGAAGTTGACGGCCTGACGGTCACCCCGTCCGCCGGCACGGTCACCGTCCCGGCGGGCGGTAAGGTCACGGAGACCCTGACCTTCACGGCGGCGAGTGGGGCGAGTGCGGGCACAAGATCGGTAGCAGTCACCGGAGATGGACTGGTGAGCCGGGCAATCCCGGTGCAGATAACCGCAGTCGGCGGCAGCGAACGAGCCCTGACCGCCAACTTCAGTGGCGCGTCGGTCAGTTCGGTGGACCTGACCTCCGGTAGTTCCACCGAAATCCCGGTCGGCAACAACCCGGGTGAGGTCGTGATCAGCCCGGACGGCCGTACCGCCTATGCGGCGAACCAGGGTTCGGACACGGTGAGCGTCATCGACGTCAGTACGTCGAAGGTCACGGCGACCGTGGCGGTCGGGGACGTACCGGCGGGCCTGGCCCTCACCCCCGACGGCCGCACGCTCTGGGTCGCGGACTACTCCGACGACGCGATCCAGCCGATCGACCTGGCAACTGGCACGGCGGGCGCGAAGATAGCGGTGGGCGACGGCCCGGAGAACATGGCGATCACCCCGGACGGCACCACCCTGTACGTGGCGAACATCCACGACAGCACGGTGAGCCCGGTGAACCTGTCAACGGGCAAGGCCGGAACGGCAGTTGCCGTCGGCCCGAACCCGTTCAACGTGGTCGCGGCGCCCGACGGGAAGACGGTGTACGTGTCCAACTCGGGTGGCTCGACGGTCACTCCCATCGACACCGCCACGAACGACACCCGCCCGACCTACCTGGTCACCGGTCAGGCGTACGGCCTCGCCCTCTCCCCGGACGGCCGCACCCTCTGGGTCAGCGCGAGCAACGGCGACACGATCACCCCGCTCGACACGGTGACCGGCGCCCCGGGCACCCCGATCACCGTAGGCCGCTCAGCCTTCGACACAGCCCTCAACTGGAACGGCACAACGGCCTACGTGACGACAGCCGACGCAGGCACCTTGGTCCCGGTGACAACGGCAACGGGCGCGGTCGGCACCCCCCTGAAAACGGGTGCATACCCGCTGGCCGCGGCAGTAACGGGGGTGCCGGTCAGCTAGATCAGGCGGTTCGGCCGCGCCCCTTTAGGGGCGCGGGGAACTGCGCGACCAGCCACAACGAGCCCGCAGACGAAAAGCCGGCCCTCCAGCGGAGCGTTACTGCATCTCGGCCCAGGGATCAATGACCGCCGGACGGGCCGGCGCCGGCGCCGCAGTCGCCCGGCAGGTGAACCCCAGCCGATTCAACGCAGCGATCATTTCCTTCTCGGTGAAGTCACGCCGGTCCAGCCGAGTAATAACCGCACCGACCTGCTTGACCGGGTAGTCCACTCCACCGATGACGACGGCCGCACTGGTGATGGGCTCGGGGGCAACCCCGTCCATCTTGTGCGTGACCTCACTCATGATCAGGTCGAACGGGAATCGTGCGATCACACAACGCATGGTGCCTCCGCAGGTCGGGAAGGGTTACGGGTGCTGTACAGGTGCTCGTGCTGAAGCTGGTGCTAGCTGCTCTGACGTGCGTCGGTACCCGGACGCCGGTTGCGGGGCGCCCGACGCCGACGGCTGCGTGGCTCTCCGGAGCCGTCCTGCTCCGTACGGGCGGACGTGCTCCCACCCGGCGTACGTGGCGGCTTGGCACCGCCACCGGTCGGACGCGACGCCTTCTTGCCGCTGCCGCCACCCGACGTACGCGATCCGGCACCGCCACCGGCACCCTCCGCACCCCCACGGCGCGACCGCGTGCCCGAGGAGCCCGCAGCCGAACCCGTGCCCGAGCCGGAACCCGAGCGCGATCCGGACCGGGACCGCGAGGACCTGGACCGGCCGGAGCCGTCGCCCTTCGACGGGGACGGCGGGGTCGGGGCCGGGACCGGGATGACGACGGGTATGCCCGACGGCGTACGGGAGCCGGTGATACGGGTCAGTTCGGCGGCGCCGGGGGAGACCTTGGCGGTGTTCGGGTTGACGCCCGCCGCCCGGGTCAGGCTCCGCATCTCACGGCGCTGCTCGGGCAGGACCAGGGTGACGACGCTGCCGGAGGCTCCGGCACGGGCCGTACGGCCGCCGCGGTGGAGGTAGTCCTTGGCACCGCCGGGCGGGTCCACGTTGACGACCAGGTCGAGGTCGTCGATGTGGATGCCCCGGGCGGCGACGTCGGAGGCGACCAGCACGGTGACCTCGCCGGTCTTGAACTGGGCGAGTGTGCGCGTGCGTTGGGGCTGGGAACGGCCGCCGTGCAGGGCCGCCGCACGGACACCGCTCTTCAGCAGGTGCTTGGTGAGGCGGTCGACGCTGCGCCGGGTGTCCATGAACATCAGGACGCGTCCGTCGCGGGCGGCGATCTCGGTGGCGACCGTCTTCTTGTCGGCGTCGTCGACGTAGAGCACGTGATGCTCCATCGTCGTGACGGCGCCGGCGTGCGGGTCGGTCTGGTGCACCACGGGCTCGTGCAGGTAGCGGCGGGCCAGCCGGCCGACGTCCGCGTCGAGCGTGGCCGAGAACAGCATGCGCTGTCCCTTGCGCGGCACCTGGTCGAGCAGGTACGTGACCTGCGGCAGGAAGCCCATGTCGACCATCTGGTCGGCCTCGTCGAGGACGGTGACGGAGACCCGGTCGAGGCGGCAGTCGCGGCGGTCGACGAGGTCGCGGAGCCGGCCGGGCGTCGCGATGACGACCTCGGTGCCGGCGCCGAGCGCACGGGCCTGACGGGAGATGGGCAGCCCGCCGACGACCGTGGTCATCTTCAGCTTCATGGCGCGGGCGTGCGGGGTGAGCGCGTCCACGACCTGCTGGGCGAGCTCACGGGTCGGTACGAGGACGAGCGCCAGCGGGCGTCCCGCTTCGGCGCGCTGTCCGGCGAGCCGGGCCAGCATGGCCAGGCCGAAGGCCAGGGTCTTGCCCGAGCCGGTCTGGCCGCGGCCCATGACGTCGTGGCCCGCGAGGGTGTCCGGCAGCGTGGCCGCCTGGATCGGGAAGGGGACGGTGATGCCCTCGGCGGTGAGGGAGGCCAGCAGCGAGGGCGGCAGGCCCAGGTCGGCGAACGACCGGTTCATGCAGAACCTTCCTCAATGCGGCACGTCGGCAGAGAACACGGCAGCGCTCAGCGTCCGCCGCGACAGCGGCGGCACACAGGACAGAAAGGCCGTGGGGACGGGCCGAAAGGAAACGAGCGGTGAAGGGGTTTCTGAGACACCCCAAGAATCAGGGACGGCGACCGGAGTCCGGTGGAGTCCGGTGCGGAACCGTCCCGAAAAAACTGTGAGCCGGGGCCCACACCCCTAGGTGCGGGCCCCGGCCACAATCACGTGTGTTGTCGATCTACCAGCTGACTAGGTTGACTAGCTGACTAGTGGACCGGCAGGCTCACGCGGATCAGGCGGGGAGGATGTTCTCCGCCTGCGGGCCCTTCTGGCCCTGCGTGACGTCGAACGTCACCTTCTGGCCCTCGTGGAGCTCACGGAAGCCCTGGGTGGCGATGTTCGAGTAGTGGGCGAAGACGTCGGCGCCGCCGCCGTCCTGCTCGATGAAGCCGAAGCCCTTTTCCGCGTTGAACCACTTAACGGTACCGGTGGCCATGTCAAATCTCCTTGGGGCATGCTCGGGGGCCCGCACCGTGCGGACCCCGCGTCGCCGCAATGATTGCCCCGCCGGAACTAACACCGGAAATCTTTGGGAACCACAACTGCAACTGGAAACCACGCTAGCACAGACCACGCCTCCACGGACGTGCGGCAATGTCACACGTCCGGCGGGAATAGTCTCCCCAGGTCACCCCACCCGGAGCCCACGGGGACGCCACCCCGGCCCCCCAGGGTAACGACGTCGACGCCGGGCGTTTTCTCGCCCCCGCCGCCCCTACCCATTCCCATCCCCTGGGGGCTGCGCCCCCAGACCCCCAACGGCCCTGAACGGGCCTTGTCCTCAAACGCCGGACGGGCTGGTTTGTCAGC
>NZ_JBSFDA010000280.1:0-7964 GCF_053593675.1 Streptomyces sp. NPDC002156
CCCACCGCCAAGCTCCGCGCCCGGCTGACTTCGATGGCGGACCAGACGGGGATCGCGGTCATCGCCGTCGACCCGGCCTACACCTCGAAGTGGGGCGCCCAGCACTGGCAGAAGCCCCTCACCACGACAACCCGCACAACCACCCGCCACGACGCAGCCGCCGTGGCGATCGGAAGGCGCGCCCAGGGACACCCGATCCGGCGACGGACGGCACCGCCCCCTGCTCACCGGAGTGATGAGCAGGGGCATCGGACCGTCCAGGCCGGGACGGGCGTCCTTGGGCGTGAGGGAACCCGCCCCCGCATTCCCGGACCACGGACACGATCCGTAGGCGCCGGTTGCGGAGTGAACGCGGGCAACCAGAACGCCCAACACCGTTCGGGGCGTTCGGCTGAGCATGAGACCTGGCGACAGGACTCACTCCCGCTCAGTTCCTAGGAACGGTCGGTTCCAGCCCCTTGACCGGCGAAGCCGTCACCGTGACGACGACCTCGCGCGGAACATGGGCCAGAACCTTGTCCTCGGTGGCCTTGGCGGGCAGCACCTCGTACCGGACCCGCTCCAGCAGCTCCCGGAGCCCCCGAAGCCCAGACGCGGCCAATGTCTACCCGGCCTGCTCTTCGTCACGCAGACGGTAGTACGCGGCCTTGGACGCCGGCAGCGGCTCCTTGCCCAGGATCAGGTCGGCGGCCTTCTCGGCGATCATCATCACCGGCGCGTAGATGTTCCCGTTGGTGACGTACGGCATCACCGACGCGTCCACGACCCGCAGCCCCTCCACCCCGTGCACCCGCAGACTCTCCGGGTCGACGACCGCCATCTCGTCCGCCGCGGGCCCCATCTTGCAGGTGCAGGACGGATGCAGAGCCGTCTCGCCCTCCTTGGCGACCCAGTCGAGGATCTGCTCGTCCGTATCCACCTGGGGCCCGGGCGAGACCTCCCCGTCGTTGTACGGGGCCATCGCCGGCTGGTTGAGCAGCCTGCGCGCCACCCGGATCGCCTCGACCCACTCCCGCCGGTCCTGCTCGGTGGAGAGGTAGTTGAAGCGCAGCGCGGGATGCTCGCGCGGGTCCTTGCTCTTGATCTTCACCGAGCCGATCGCGTCGGAGTACATCGGGCCCACGTGCACCTGGTAGCCGTGGCCACCCGCCGGTGAGGAGCCGTCGTAGCGGACCGCGATGGGCAGGAAGTGGAACATCAGGTTGGGGTAGTCGACGTCCTCGTTGCTGCGGGCGAAGCCCCCGGCCTCGAAGTGGTTCGTGGCGGCGGGGCCCTTGCGGAACAGCCACTGGAGGCCGATGAAGGGGGCGCGCCACTTCGCCATGTACGGCTGCATGGACACCGGCTGCTTGCAGGCGTACTGGACGTACACCTCCAGGTGGTCCTGCATGTTCTCGCCGACGCCGGGGAGATCGTGGACGACGTCGATGCCCAGCGCCGCCAGCTCCCCGGCGTTGCCGACTCCCGACAGCTGGAGCAACTGCGGGGAGTTGATCGCGCCGCCGCAGAGGATGACCTCCTTGGCGCGGACCTGCTGAAGCGCGCCCTTGCCCCGCTGGTACTCGACCCCGACGGCCTTCTTGCCCTCGAAGAGCACACGCGTGACCAGCGCCCGAGTCTTCACCGTCAGGTTGGGCCGCTTGCGGACGGGCTTCAGGTACGCCTTGGACGCCGACAGCCTCCGCCCCCGGTGGACGTTCCGGTCGAACTTGGCGAAGCCCTCCTGCCGGTACCCGTTGACGTCGTCCGTCGCCGGGTACCCCGCTTCCACGGTGGCCTTGAGGAAGGCGCCGAAGAGCGGGTTGGTGGCCGGGCCGCGTTCGAGGACGAGGGGGCCGTCGTGGCCGCGGAACTCGTCTTCGGGGTCGGCGGCGAGACAGTTCTCCATGCGCCGGAAGTACGGCAGACAGTGCGCGTAGTCCCACTTGTCCATGCCGGGATCGGCCGCCCAGCGCTCGTAGTCCATGGGGTTTCCGCGCTGGAAGATCATGCCGTTGATGCTGCTGGAGCCGCCGAGGACCTTGCCGCGGGCGTGGTAGATGCGCCGGCCGCCCATGTGGGCTTCGGGCTCGGACTCGTACTTCCAGTCGTAGAAGCGGCTGCCGATGGGATAGGTCAGGGCCGCGGGCATCTGGATGAAGACGTCCCACGGGTAGTCGGACCGGCCGGCCTCCAGGACCAGCACCCGGTTCGCCGGGTCCGCCGAGAGCCTGTTCGCCAGTGCGCTGCCGGCCGATCCGCCGCCGACGATGACGAAGTCGTATTGCAGGGGAGCCATGATCTCTCGTCTCGCTCGCGCCGTAGATACGCGACGCATGCTAATCCAGTAGCGCTATACGCACCAGGTTGCGGGACACGCAACATGCAAGGTCTTGGTTTCGTAGCTGTTACCGGAAGGGGCGTTTTTTACTGCGCGTATAGTTTCGTTGTGAGCAACCACAGCACAGACACCGAAACGTCCAATTCACCGGCCGGCGGAGTGCAGTCGGTCGACCGCGCGATCAGCGTTCTGGAGATCCTCGCCCAACGCGGCGAGGCAGGCGTCAGCGAGGTCGCTGCCGAGATCGATGTTCACAAATCGACCGCGTTCCGGCTGCTAGGCGCGCTGGAGGCCCGTGGTCTGGTGGAGCAGGCGGGCGAGCGCGGCAAGTACCGCCTCGGCTTCGGAATCGTGCGGCTGGCGGGTGCGGTCACGGGGAGTATCGACATCACCCAGCAGGGCCGCCCGGTCTGCGAGCAGCTCGCCGAGGAGATCGGCGAGACCGTCAACATCGCCGTGCTGCAGGAGCACTACGCCGTCAACCTGTTCGAGGCACGCGGCCCCGGAGCGGTCAGCGCGTACAACTGGGTCGGCCAGCTGACCCCGCTGCACGCCACCTCCAGCGGCAAGATCCTGCTGGCCCACCTGCCCTCCAAGGAGCGCGCCACGCTGCTGAACGGGGCGGGCCTGAAGAAGGTCACCCCGCACACGATCACCGCGAAGTCGAAGCTGGAGAAGGATCTCGCGGAGGCGCGGGAGCGGGGATATGCGTGGACGCAGGAGGAGCTGGAGGTCGGGCTGCACGCGATGGCGGCGCCGGTCCGGGACCGGGACGGGGTGGTTGTGGCGGCGGTGAGTGCTTCGGGGCCCTCGTACCGGTTCACCACGGAGCGGCTGCATGAGTTGGCTCCGCTGCTGGTGAAGGGGGCGGCGGAGATCAGTCACCGGATGGGGTACCTCGGCTAGGAACGTGTCTCAGCGACCGGCATCCGGCCGGGAGGGTACGGCCCGCACCGATCGGGGTTAGGAAGGCGGGCGCCTGCCCGGCGGGCTCCGGAATCCCGGACGGTCGCCAGGCCGGGCTCAGGCGGTCGCCAGGTCCTGCCCGGGCAGGTCCTCGGGGAGCAGGCTGCGCAGGTCCTCCAGGCCCGGAGCCGGCATGGCGCCCAGCCGGCCGGCCTGCCGGGTCATCATGGCCTCCATCAGTTGCCGGGCCGTGCGCGCGTTGCCGAAGGAGCGGTCGCGGGGGATGGCGTCGACGTACGTGTGCAGGGCGCGCAGGGTGTCGGGGCCGACGTCGTAGCCGGAACCGGCGGCGATACCGCCGATGATGGCGACGAGTTCTTCCGTCGTGTAGTCCTCGAACTCGACGGTCCGGCTGAACCGGGAGGACAGGCCGGGGTTGGACGACAGGAAGCGGCCCATCTCCTCGGTGTACCCGGCGGCGATCACCACCACCTCGTCCCGGTGGTCCTCCATCAGCTTCAACAAGGTGTCGACGGCTTCCCGTCCGAAGTCCGAGCCGGCACCCTCGGGGGTGAGCGTGTACGCCTCGTCGATGAACAGCACACCGCCCAGAGCCCGTTCGAAGGCCTCCTTGGTGAGCTGCGCGGTGTGCCCGACGTACCGGCCGACCAGGTCGGCGCGCGCCACCTCCACCAACTGGCCCTTGGGCAGCACGTCCAGGGAACGCAGCAGGCTGGCGTAGACCCGGGCGACGGTCGTCTTGCCGGTGCCGGGCGGGCCCGAGAAGACCAGGTGGCGGCCGACGTTGAGGGTGGGCAGGCCGGCGGCGCGCCGGTGCCGGGCGGCGGTGAGCAGGTTCACCAGGGCGGTCACCTCGCGCTTGACGGCCGACAGGCCGGTCATGGCGTCGAGTTCGGCGAGCAACTGCGCGGAGTCGGGGGCCGCTTCCGCGCCGGTGTCACTGTCCGTACCGACGTCCTCGGGCAGCAGCAGCGACAGGTCGCGCTCTGCCGGGGAGTCCATGGAGCCCAGCCGGAACGCCTGCCGGTCCACCATCTCCTCGAACACCTTGCGGGCCGCCCGGCCGTTGCCGAACGTCGCGTCGCGCGGCATCCGTTCGTAGAGCCGGGCCAGTGAGTCCAGGGTGTGCGGGTCGAGTTCGTAGCGGTGGGTCTCGCACATGGAGCTGGTGATGGTGACCAGTTCGTCCACCGAGTAGTTGGCGAAGTCGATGGTGCGGGTGAAGCGGGAGGCCAGGCCGGGGTTGGAGGAGAGGAAGCGGCCCATCTCCTCCGTGTAGCCGGCGGCGATCACCACCACGTCGTCCCGGTGGTCCTCCATCAGCTTCAGCAGCGTGTCGACGGCCTCCCGGCCGAAGTCCGCGCCCGAACTGCGGCTGTCCGACACCAGGGTGTACGCCTCGTCGACGAACAGCACTCCGCCCAGGGCCCGTTCGAAGGCCTCGCTGGTCTTGATGGCGGTGCCGCCGATGATCTGTGCGACCAGGTCGGCCCGGGACACCTCGACCAGGTGCCCGGAGCGCAGCACGCCAAGATCGGCGAGGATGCCGCCGTAGAGCCGGGCGACGGTCGTCTTGCCGGTACCGGGCGGGCCCGAGAAGACCAGGTGCCGGCTCATCGGCGGGGTGGGCATGCCCAGGCTGGCGCGGCGCTGCGCGAGTTCGTTGAGGTTGACCAGGGTGCGCACCTGGCGCTTGACGTCACCCAGCCCGACCAGGGCCTCCAGTTCCTCCAACGGACCTGCGGGGGCGGCCGACTTGCCGTCGCCGGCGCCGGTGCCCGCCCCGCTGCCGGTGATGACGGCGCCCCACTCGTCGTCGAGCGTGTTGCCGCTGCTGCTCAGCCGCTCCACGGTGAGCCGCTCGCCCGGCCGGGACTGGCGCAGCCCCGCGCCCCGGTTGTCCTGGACGACGCAGCCGGCCACCGTGACGGGCTCCGCGCTGTCCACCCGGATGCCGTCGCCGGTGCAGCGGCTGAGCCGGCAGCCGTCCAGCTCGGCCCGGCCGCCTTCGCCGACCAGCACCCCGTGCGCTCCGGCGCCGTCGGCGTGCACCCGGGTCAGGGTGAGCCGGCCGCCGCGTTCCACGGCGATGCCGGACACCTCGCCCCCGTACATCTCACAGTCGGTGAGGGTGCCGAGGCCGCCGTCACCGACGGAGACTCCGGGCCCGCCGGCGTCCCGTACGGTCAGGTCCCGGACCTCGGGGCGGCCACCGTCGGCGGTACGCAGCCCCGCCGCGCCCGTGCCGATGACCGTGCACTGCTCCAGGCGGCCCCGGCCGTCCTCGGTGACCTCCACACCGTGGCCGCCCGCGCCGGTGATCCTGACCCGCAGCAGCAGCGGGTCGGCGCCGGAGCGGACGGCGACGGCGGTGCCGGCGCAGTCGTCCACGGCCAGGTCCTCGAACTCCGCCTGGGAGCTGCCGGTGAGCAGCACCGCCCCGGCGCTGTCGGCGCAGTCCCGTACGGCGGTGCCCCTGAGCAGGGGCGCGCTCGACCCGTTGACCCGGATCGCGGAGGCGGTGGCGGAGTCGAAGGCGCAGTCCTGGAAGGTGCCCCGGGAGCGTTCGGTGACGGCGAGGCCGCTGTCCTTGGTCCTGCTGGTACGGCAGCGCAGCAGCTCCGGGTCGGCGCCGTCGGCCAGGACGATGCCGGGGCCGGTGGTGTCGGTGACGGTGACGTCCTCCAGGGCCGGGCGGTTGGAACTGGTGATGTAGACGCCGGCCGAGGTGTCCTGGACGGTGGTGCGGACGACCCGGGTGGCGGAGCGGCCTTCGAGGGCGACGGCCGGTTTCCCGGTGCCGGAGATGACGCAGCCCTCGACCAGGCCCTGTGCTTCGCCGTTGGCGAGGACGCCGTTGGCCTGGGCGTCCCGGATCCGGCAGTCGCGGACGGTCGTACGGGCTTCCTCGCCCAGCACGACGGCGCTGGTCCCGAGGTTCTCGAACCGGCAGTCGTCGAGGACGCTGCCGGTGGGCGCGGTGTCGACGAAGCCGGCGCCCTCCGGGTTGGAGATCCGGCAGTGACGCATGACCACCGAGCCCTCCTGGCGGGCGATGACGGCCGTCCAGCCGGAGCCGACGACGGTGCAGCCGTCCATGGCGACCTGGCCCCGGGGCGCGTCGACCACCGGCAGGTCCTCGCTGCCGCCGCGCAGGGTCAGGTCGGTGAGCATCACCGCGTCGGCGACGAGGAGGACGGCGGTGCCCTTGCGGGGGCAGATCTCCACGCTGCCCGGGTCGCCGTCGGCGCTGATGGTGACCCGGGTGCGGACGGTGAGGTTCTCGCGGTAGCGGCCGGGGCGGACCCGGATCACGGCGCCCGCGCGGGCCTTGTCCAGAGCCTCGCCGATGGTCCGGAAGTCGTCGGGCCGGTCCGCCGAGACCGTGAGCAACTGCCGTGACACGCAAGGACCTCCTGGTGTGGCCGTGACCGGGGGCACGAGCGCGCGGGCGCGGTGCGGGGGCGGGGGGCACCGACTGCAAGGATCCCCCGGCGGGACTGCCCGTTGGCCCGGACTGCCCCTTTCAGCAGTGGACTCTGCCCGTGCGGACAACGGGTGCGGCGGCGCTCCGGGCCTCCCGTACTCGGCACGTATCCTGCGCGCCATGCGACGTACTGGCGCTCGACCTGGTGCCCAACGCCCTTCGGCGACAAGGCTGATGGCCGCCGCCGCCCTGCTGACGGCACTGGCCGGGGCCCCGGCGTCGGCCGCCGACGCGGTGCTGCCCGCCGTCGCCTCCGTACTCCCGGCGGGCGGGGCGTGCACGGAGCCGTCCACGGAGCGGGCCACCGACGACCCGTGGACCCGGCAGGCGCTGGGCCTGACCCGGGCGTGGCAGTTCTCGCGGGGCGTCGGGGTGACGGTCGCGGTCGTGGACACCGGGGTCGGTTCGGGCGCTCCCGCGCTCGCGGGCCGGGTCACGGCGGTCGGGGAAGCGGGTACGGACTGTGTGGGGCACGGGACGTTCGCGGCGGGCCTGATCGCGGCCGCACCCCAGGACGGCACGGGGGTGGCGGGGCTCGCCCCGGAGGCCCGGATCCTCGCGGTGCGCGGCACGGACGGGCGGGGCGCCACCACGGCGGACCGGCTGGCGGCGGCGATCCGTACGGCTGCCGACCGGGGCGCCGACGTGATCTACGTCGGTCTGGCGCTGGCGTACGGCGAGGACGAACTGACGGCCGCCGTCGCGCACGCGGCGGAGCGGGACGCCCTGGTGGTCGCGCCGGTCGCCCCCGACGCGCCGGCGGTGAATCCCGGCACGGGCCGTACGGTCCCCGCCGCGCCGGTGTACTGGCCGGCCGCCGCCCCCGGGGTCGTGTCGGTGCTGGACTTCGGCCCGGACGGGGGCCGCCCCGAGGACGCGCCGCAGGTGGCGGGGGCGGCGCTGGCGGCGCCGGGCGACTCTGTGGTGGGGGTCGGTCCCGCCGGGACGGGCCACTTCATCGGCTCGGGCTCCTCCTTCGCGGCCGCGCAGGTGGCCGGGGCGGCGGCGCTGGTGCGGGCCCGGTATCCCGGGGCGGGGGCGGCGGAGGTCGCGCGCCGCCTGACGTCGGTGGCGTATCCGACGCTGCCGGCCCGGCTGGACCCGTACGCCTCGCTGTCGGCGGTCCTGACTTCCGGCGGGGGCACGGCGCCGGCCCCCGACCCGGCCGTGGTGGTGCCCACCGCACCGACCGGGCCGCGCGGGCGAGCGCTGCTGAGATCGGAACAGCGG
>NZ_JBSFDA010000281.1:0-7883 GCF_053593675.1 Streptomyces sp. NPDC002156
CGGCGTTTGAGGACAAGGCCCGTTCAGGGCCGGAGCGGGGGTTCGGGGGCGGCAGCCCCCGAGGATGGGACGGGTAGGGGCGGCGGGGGCGAAAAACTCAGGGGTGGCGGGTCGGCGGACCTGCCGTCTCGACCGTGCGGAGCACCGGGCCGCCCTGCTGCACCGGCCCCGGCCCCGGATGCAGGTCCGCCACCAGGCGGAAGCGTTCCAGCACCGCCATCGTCGAGTCGTTCACCGTGAACCCGGGGTCGTCCAGGGCCGCCCGCATCCCCTCGCTGTGCCAGAACCGTTCGTGACCGGCACGCCAGGCGGCCACGTCGGCGTAGCCCTCGCCCTCGTCGAGTGCGTGGGCGAGGTCCACGTCGGCCAGTGGGACGATCCGTACGCCGGTGACCTCGATGATGCCGACCGGACGGTCGGCGGAGTCGACGACCACCGAGCGGTTGCCGACCTCCGGCAGGGGCTCGCCGTCGTGTTCGTAGTCGACGACGAGCCCGGTCGTGGACGTCTTGGAACCGTCGAGGATCGCGGCGACGAGTTGGTCGCGCAGCGGGCCGGGGAAGGCGAACTCGGCTCTGGGCAGGTGCGAGGGATCGTCGGGCCGCGTCTGTGTCATGGGGGTTATGGGGGTCATGGGGTCACGCTAGGTGGTCTTCTCCGGGCCGGAGTCCGCATTGGGGCCGAGCGTCTCGGCGATCGCCCGGGGCAGCCATTCCTGTACGTGGCCGAAGGTGAATCCGAGTTCGGTGGCACGGGAGTTGTCCATGCCGTACGAGCGGGCAAACGAGAATGGGGAGATCTCGCCTACGTCCACGTTCTGGAAGACGGTCCTGCCGCTAGGGATGTGCAGGGCCACGGCCGCGCACAATTCCTCGGTGGTCAGCAGGCCGTGGGAGGCCGCGTTCACCGGCCCGGTGAAGTCCTGGCCCACCGCCCAGAACAGGAAGTCGGCGATCTCCTCGACGTGGATGTAGGTCGCGGGCCGGTTCTCGGTCGGTACGGCGATCGGGGCGCCGGCCCGGATGCGGGTGGCGTAGTGGTCGAGCCGGCCGGTGAAGTCGTCGTTACCGCCCAGGACATGGGCGACGCGCACGGAGGTCCAGGTGTACGGGGACTCCGTACCGTCGGCGTCGGCCGCGAAGACCGCCTCGGCCTGGCGTTTGCCCTCGCCGTAGTGCGTGTCGCGGAACTCCGCCCGGTCCCAGGGGAGTTCGAGGTCGACGGGGACGGTACGCGGATCGACGGCGTCCTCGCGCACGGGGACGACGGCATCCTCGTAGAGGAGGGAGTCCTCGTACTCGTACACCTCGATCGTGGACGTCATCACATAGCGGCGGGTACGGCCGCCGGCGAAGACGCGTCGGGCGATCGCGGCCTGGCGGGGTGTGTAGCAGACCTGGTCGACGACGGCATCGAAGGTACGGTCACCGAGAGCGGAATTCAGGGCGGCTTCGTCGTCGCGGTCGGCGACGAGGTGAATTGCGCCGGCCGGCGGGGAAGCGGAACCCCGGTTGAGAACGGTGACCCGGTCTCCGACCGCGAGCAGCCGGTCGATGAGCCGCTTTCCGAAATAGCGATTGCCGCCGATGACCAATACGTCGCGCATGATGTTCCTCCCCGTAGCGGACCTTGCGATCATAATTCTCCTGGCGCACCAGCCAGTTCTGAAGGGGAAGTAATGGGACATCCGGCCGAAGCACCGAAAGAACCACGGCAGTGGCGGCCCGCCGCCAGCGAAACGTCGGTGGCCTTCGACGCGCTGGACCGGCAGATCCTGGAACTCCTCCAGACCGACGGCCGGATCAAGCTGAGCGAGCTGGGCCGGAGGGTGCGGCTGAGCCCGGCGGCGGTCACGGAGCGCGTACGCCGGCTGGAGTCAGCGGGCGCGATCACCGGCTACGGCGCCCATGTCGACCCCGCGCGCCTCGGCTACGGCATCCAGGCCTTCATCCGCGTCGACCCGCACGGCGGCTACACCCTCAAACACCCCAGGACCCTGGAGCTGCTCGCCCGCCCCGAGATCATCGAGGTGCACCACGTGGTCGGTGAGGACTGCTGGATCCTCAAGGTGGCCGTCGAGAACACGGTCCATCTGGAGGATGTCCTGGAACAGACGTCGGCGCTGGGCCGGACGACGACGTCGATAGTCCTGTCGTCCCCGGTGGAGCGAAAGCCGCTGCTGCCCCCGGGATAGGGCCCGCGCGACAGGTGGCCTTGCCTTGACGTCGGCGTCAAGGACTACGTTCGTACGCATGCGAATCGGCATGCGAATCGGGGAGCTGGCGGCGCGGGCCGGGACCACCACACGGACCCTGCGGTACTACGAGTCACGGGGCTTGCTGCCCGCGCGGCGCACGGACAACGGCTACCGCGCCTACGACGAGGACGACCTGAAGCTGCTCCGGCAGATCCGGACGCTCCAGGACTTCGGGTTCGACCTGGAGGAGACGCGGCCCTTCGTGGACTGTCTGCGGGCGGGCCACCCGGAGGGCGACTCCTGCCCCGCGTCGCTCGCCGTCTACCGCCGGAAGCTGGACGAACTCGACGCGCTGATCGGCGAGTTGCAGTCGGTACGGGCGAAGGTCGGCGAACAGCTGACGCGGGCCGAGCGGGCGCGAGACGAACTGGCGGCCGAGGCGACGGTTCCGGGCGGTCCGGATCCGGCATGCGAGTGGGGAGGACGAACACGATGACCAAGGCGACGGGCGTGCCCGAGGTGACGGACACGGACTTCGAGACGGAGGTGCTCGGAGCGGACCTGCCGGTCCTGGTGGAGTTCACGGCGGACTGGTGCCCACCGTGCCGCCAGATGGCCCCGGTACTGAGCGCCCTCGCGGCGGAGGAGTCGGACCGCCTGAAGGTGGTGCAACTGAACGTGGACATGAACCCCCTGACGACGAACACCTACCGGGTCCTCTCCATGCCCACGTTCATGGTCTTCCGGGCCGGGGAGCCGGTGCGGTCGATGGTGGGGGCAAGGCCGAAAAGAAGGTTGCTGGAGGAGCTGTCCGACGTACTCTGACGTACTTCGACATGCACCGACCTGGCAGAGAGCTACTCCCATGCCCATGACCACGACCCTGTGGCGGCCGACCGGCCCCAAGGAGCTGGACCTCGTCCGCGAGTTGAACTGGCGTGCCTGGCCGCCGCGGCTGCCCGAGCAGCCGATCTTCTACCCCGTCCTCAACGAGGAGTACGCGATCAGCATCGCGCGGGACTGGAACGTCAAGCACGACGGCGCCGGCTTCGTGACGCGCTTCGAGATCGACTCGGCGTACGTGAGCCGGTTCCCCGTCCAGCAGGCCGGCGGGCGGACGATCCTCGAACTGTGGGTGCCGGCCGAGGAGCTGGACGAGTTCAACGCCCACATCGTCGGCGAGATCCAGGTGGTCCACGAGTTCCGCTGAGCCCCGGAAACACAAGAAATCCCCCGAGCGATTGCGCTCGGGGGATTTCTTTGCGTATATTCAATGGTTCGCGACTTTATCGAGTTGATTCGATCGGGTCGCAGGTGAAGTTCAATGAGCAGAGTATATCCGAGCGGGAGCGGAATTGTCAAACAGGGGCGCAAACACGGAATCAACTCACGATGAATTGCGGAGTGAGCAGGAATTCGTCGACGGGCTCTACGCCCGTGTGGACGTGCTGCGCGGTGACACCGAGCACTCCGTCACGGACGCGCTCGCGCAGGGCAGTACGCCGATGCAGGCTCGGCTCGAACGGGATGTGCTCGTCGCCGAGCGGTCGGGGCTGCTTGCCGCGCTGAACGCCGTCGACGGGTCGCTCTGTTTTGGACGAATCGATCTCACCTCCGGCATCACCCACCACATCGGCCGTATCGGACTGCGCGCCGACGACACCGAACGCACCCCGCTGCTCATCGACTGGCGGGCCGAGGTGGCCCGGCCCTTCTATCTCGCCACCGGGCACACCACGATGGGGCTGCGCCGGCGTCGGCACATCAGCACCGACGGGCGGCGCGTCACGGGTCTGCACGACGAGATCCTCGACCTCGGCGACGAGACCCGCACCGGCTACGAGGACCCGTCCGGCGACGCCGTGCTGCTCGCCGCGCTCGACTCCGCCCGCACCGGCCGGATGAACGACATCGTGCAGACCATCCAGGCCGAGCAGGACGAGATCATCCGCGCGCCCCATCGAGGTGTGCTGGTCGTCGAGGGCGGGCCCGGCACCGGCAAGACCGCCGTCGCGCTCCACCGGGCCGCCTATCTGCTCTACGAGCACCGCGAACTCCTCGCCAAACGCGCCGTGTTGATCGTCGGGCCCAACCCCGCCTTCCTCGGCTACATCGGCGAGGTGCTGCCCTCCCTCGGTGAGACCGGCGTGCTGCTCGCGACCGTCGGTGAGTTGTTCCCGGGTGTCAGAGCCACTGGCGTCGACACCGCCCGTGCCGCCACCGTCAAGGGGCGGGCCGAGATGGCCGACGTGCTGGCAGCCGTCGTACGGGACTGGCAGCGGCTGCCCGACCCCGTCATCGCCATCGAGCACGACCGGGACATCCTCATGCTCGACGCCGGGCTCGTGGGAGTTGCGCGGGAGCGGACGCGCGAGGCGAAGCTGCCGCACAACGTCGCGCGCGAGCATTTCGAGGGGCACATCCTCAACACGCTCACCGAGATGGTCGCGGAGCGCATCGGCACCGATCCGTATGACGGCAGCAACCTTCTCGACCCCAGCGACATCACCCAGATCCGCGACGACCTCGCCGAGAACCGTGAAGTCTGGGCCGCCATCGAGCAGTTGTGGCCCCGTGTCACGCCCCGGCGGCTGGTGGCCGACTTTCTCGCCGCTCCCGAGGAGTACGTGTCGGAGGACGACGCCGATGCCATCCGGCGGCCCGTCACCCGGGCCTGGACGACCGCCGACGTACCGCTGCTCGACGAGGCCGCCGAACTGCTCGGCGAGGACGACCGGGTGTCGCGGGCTCGGGCGGAGCGTGAGCGGAGTAGTCAAGTCGCCTACGCGCAGGGCGTGTTGGACGTTTCCTACGCCTCCCGTACCTATGAGTTCGAGGACTTGGACGCGGAGGACTCCGAAGTCCTTTCCGCGCACGACATCATCGACGCCGAGCGCTTCGCCGAGCGGCACGAGGAGGACGACCTTCGCAGCGCCGCCGAACGGGCCGCCGCCGACCGCACCTGGGCGTTCGGGCACATCATCGTCGACGAGGCACAGGAGTTGTCGCCGATGGCATGGCGGCTCCTCATGCGGCGCAGCCCCACCCGCTCGATGACCCTGGTCGGCGATCCCGCGCAGACCGCCGAGCCGGGCGGCGTCGGGGCCTGGGCGGACATCCTCGCGCCGTACGTCCAGGACCGCTGGGAGCACGCCCGGCTCGGCGTCAACTACCGGACCCCGGCCGAGATCATGGACGTAGCGGCGGCCGTGGTGCGGGCCGAACGGCCGGACTTCGTGCCGCCGACCTCCGTACGGTCGACCGGAGTGCGGCCGTGGGTGCGGGCCGTTGAAGGTGGCGACCTCGCTGCTTCCGTGGAGAAGGCCGTCGGGGAGTTGGCGCCCGCCGAAGGGCGGCTCGCGGTCATCGCTCCGCGCGCGCTGCACGGGGAGCTCGCCGCGCGGCTGGACGGCGTCGAGGCGGGGGCCGAGCCCGATCTGACGCGAGGTGTCGTGCTGCTCGATCCCCGGCAGGCCAAGGGGTTGGAATTCGACTCCGTGCTGGTCGTGGAGCCGGGGGAGTTCGGCACGAGCGATCTGTATGTGGCGCTGACCCGGGCCACTCAGCGGGTGGGTGTGCTGTATCGGGGGGAGTTGCCGGTGTCGCTGTCTGTTTCTGGTGCGTGACGGCTAGTTCCGTGCACCAAGGGTCACCAAGGCGTAACAGTTCGCGCCATGGTCACTGCACGTGTACGGCCGGTGCGGTATGCGTGGCGGTATGGAAGCCCATCCCTTCGCGACCGCGCCGGCCGACAGCCCGGCGCTCGAGTCGTTGCCTGTGGAACCGCTGTTGACGTCGGAGTTCGACGCCGACCCGGGCGGCGTGTACGCGCGACTGCGGCGCACCTACGGACCCGTGGCGCCGGTGGGGCTGATGGGCGTACCGGTGTGGCTGGTTCTCGACTACCGCGAGGTGCTGGAGGTACTGCGGAACGAGAGTGTCTGGCGGCGGGACGTGCGGTACTGGCGGGCCCGGGCACAGCGCCAACTGCCCCCGGACTGGCCGCTGCTCGCGGGGTACGAGGTGCGGCAGACCATGTTCATGGACGACGAGGAGCATCTCGCCGCCCGGCACACCCACCATGCGGCGATGCGGCCGTTCCAGGACGGGCACACCCCGCAGGGCTGGGAGCTGCGGGCGACGGTCGCGCGGTACGCCGACGAGCTGATCGGGATGCTGGCGGCCGAGTCGGGCACGGTCGGGTTCGCCGACCTGGGCGCGCAGTACACGCGGCCGTTGCTGCTGATGGTGACGACGAAACTGTTCGGGTGCCCGGTCGAGCTGGGCGACGAACTCGTCATGGACCTCTGGCGGATGCTCGACGGCGGACCGGACGCGGGCCCGGCGACCGGACGGGCGCTGGCCGCGATGACCCGGCTGGCCGCGCACCGGCGGGCGCGGCCCGGGGACGACCTGACGTCGTACATGCTGCTCGCCGATCCGAAGCTGTCGGACGAGCAGTTGGGGCGCGAGCTGTTCATGAACGCCGTGTACCTCAACGACATCACCGGGAACATGGTGCTCAACACGCTGCTTGAGGTGCTGCGCGGGAACGCGACCGTGCGGCGCAGTCTGTCGGCCGGGCAGCTCGGGGAGACCGTGAACCGGGCGGCGCTGGTGAATCCGCCGGTGGCCAACATGTGCTTCCGGTTCGCGGCGAGGGATGTGCTGTTGGGGAACTTCTGGATCCGGGGCGGGGACATCGTGTCGCCGTCGGCGGCAGCGGCGCACCGGGATCTGATCGCGATCGGGGCGTCCCACATGGTCGGTTCGACGGTGAGCATGCGGGCGCATCTGGGGTGGGGCGCCGGGCCGCACCAATGCCCCAGTGCGGCACGGGAGTTGGGCGGGATGATCGTGACCACGGCCGTGGGTCGCATCTTCGACCACCTGGCCAAGGCCGAACTGACCCTGCCCGCCGACCAGTTGCCGTGGAGGTCGGGGCCGGTGGTGCGAGGGCTGCGGGTGTTGCCCGTTCGGTATGAGCTGAGCGGTGGTGTGGGAAGGGGAGTCGGCGGGCCGCGGGGGGAGACGGAGACCGTGGGGGAGTCGGTGGTCTCCGGTGGGGACGGGCAGATGAAGGGGCTGCTGGGGGCCTTGCGGAGGCTGATGTTCGGCGGGCGCTGACGCCCACGCCCGCGGGGCCGCGTATCGCGGGCGTATCGGAAACCGGATACGCCACGGCAACGGCCCTTCGTTTCCCATGGAGGTATGGACTCCAACGCGTCTCTGCCGGTACCGCCCCGCCGCACACGCCGGATCGTGCTCCTCGGCCTCGCGGTTCTCGGCCTGGCGGGCGCCGCGTACGTCGTCCAGGGGCCGCTCATGATGGCCGCACCGAGGTGCATGGCCGGGCGGTGGCACGGCTGCTACGACACGTTCAACGGTGTGGTGCTCATGACGGTGGTCCTGCTGCCGTTGGCGGTGCTGGTGGCGTGGGCCCTGGCGTACCGTCGGCGTGCCGCCGGGGTCGCTTCGGCGTGGCGGCTGTCGCTGGCCGAGGTGGGCATGGTCCACGGGACGCTGCCGTTCGTATGGATGACCCTGATGCCGGGCAGCGAGCCCGGCACCGCCCCCGCCCGGGTGAGCCTCGTACCGCTGCGGGACCTGGTCACGATGGGGCCGCTCGGGATCGCCGGCAACCTGCTGGTCTTCGCGTCCCTGGGGTTCTTCGCCCCGATGCGGT
>NZ_JBSFDA010000282.1:0-7794 GCF_053593675.1 Streptomyces sp. NPDC002156
GGAACAAGTGTTCCCGGGGGCCTGTCGTACGTCTGTCAGAGGTGCCGTTGGTGTCAGGCCTCGGGCTTGTCCTCGGTGGACTCGGCCGGGGTCTCCTCGGTGGCGGCCTCGGCCGTCTCCGTGGTCTCGTCCTCTTCCTCGTCGTCGAGGTCGATGATCTCGCCGTTGGTGTCCTTGACCGTGGCGGCCTCGACCACGACCGCGAGGGCCTTGCCGCGGGCTACCTCGCCGACCAGCATCGGGACCTGGCCGCCCTCGACGACCGCCTGGGCGAACTGGTCGGGGGACATGCCGGAGGAGGCCGCGCGCCGCATGAGGTGCTCGGTGAGCTCCTCCTGGTTGACGTTCAGCTTCTCCTTGTTGACCAGCTCGTCGAGGACGAACTGGGTCTTGATGCCCTTGACCGCGGCTTCCTTGGTCTCGGTGTCGAACTCCTCGGCCGTCTTGCCCTGGATCTCGAGGTACTTCTCGAGGTCGAGGCCCATCTGGCCGAGCTGGTGGTGCTCCAGGTTGTGCTTGCGGGTGTTGATCTCGTCCTCGAGCAGCTTCTCGGGGACGGGCACCTCGACGAGCTCAAGCAGCTTCTCCAGGACTCGCTCCTGGGCCTGCGTGGCCTGGTCGTACTGCTTCATGTTCTCGAGGCGCTTGCGGCTGTCCGCGCGCAGCTCCTCCAGGGTGTCGAACTCGGAGGCGAGCTGGGCGAACTCGTCGTCCAGGGCCGGGAGTTCACGGGCGGCGACCTGGGTGACCTTGACGGTGACCTCGGCCTCCTTGCCGGCCGCCGAGCCACCCTTCAGCTCGGAGGTGAAGGTGGCCTCGCCACCGGCCGCCACGCCCGTCACCGCGGCGTCGACGCCGTCCAGCAGCTCGCCGGAGCCGATGGTGTAGGAGACGCCGCTCGCGACGCCGTCCTCCAGCACCTCGCCGTCGACCTTGGCCTCCAGGTCCAGCGTCACGACGTCGCCGTCCTCGGCGGCACGCTCGACCGGGGAGGTGGCGGCGAAGCGCTCACGGAGCTGCTCGACCGACTTGTCGATGTCCTCCTCGGTGACCTCGATCGCGTCGACCTCGACCTCGATGCCGGAGTAGTCCGGGATCTCGATGGTCGGGCGGACGTCGACCTCGGCGGTGAAGTTCAGCGTCTCGCCGTCCTTCAGCTCCGTGATGTCGACCTCGGGCTGACCCAGGACGTTCAGCTCGGCCTCGTTGACCGCGTCGGTGTAGAACTTCGGGAGCGCGTCGTTGACCGCCTCCTCCAGAACCGCACCGCGGCCGAACCGCTGGTCGATGACGCGCGCCGGGATCTTGCCCTTCCGGAAGCCCTTCACCGTGACCTGCTGGTTGATCTTCTTGTACGCCGCGTCGAGGCTGTCCTTGAGCTCCTCGAAGGGCACCTCGATGCTGAGCCGAACCCGGGTCGGGTTCAGGGTCTCCACGGCGCTCTTCACGGTTCGGTCTCCTTGGGGGCTGACTTCTTGGGGTTCTGCTGAGGGTTCTGCTGCTGTCCTCTGCCGGACGTGCCTGAGCTCAGCGGATTCGCGGCCCTTGAGGGACGTAACAACGCAGACACACGGGCGCGCAGCTTGCATAGTAGCCGCAGGCGGTACTCGCCCCAAAAGGTGATCTCGCCGGTGGTCCGGCAGGTGGTCGGGGTGGCGGGATTTGAACCCACGGCCTTCCGCTCCCAAAGCGGACGCGCTACCAAGCTGCGCCACACCCCGTCTGGTGCGACACGTAGGGTACATGCCCGCAGGCTGTGGGGTTGCCGCATTTCAAGAGTGGAAACGGGGTGTGCGTCGAGGTGCCATGAACCGCTACGATGCCTTCTGTGCCGCGGTCATCTGACCTGCGGCGCATGCGTGCGGGCGTAGCTCAATGGTAGAGCCCTAGTCTTCCAAACTAGCTACGCGGGTTCGATTCCCGTCGCCCGCTCTGTCTTCGTCGTCGGCCCGGTTCCCCTGGAACCGGGCCGATCGCGTTTCCCCACGGCGGTCAGAACTGGATCTCGTTGATCGTGTCGGCTATCGAGTTCAGGAAGCGTTGGATGTCGTCGGCCATGCCGGTCGAGGCGAGGAAGAAGCCGAAAAGTATGGCGACGACCGCCGGGCCCGCCTTGATCGTGCCTCCGCGAATCAGCACCACCAGGATGATTCCCAACATCAGCACCACTGACAACGAAATGGCCACACTGATCACACCCTATGGTCGGTCCGCTCTACCGGCCCAGGGATGCGTTCCCTCGCACCCCCGCCAGATCCATCGTGCCACCAACCAGGCCACCCTATGCGGCCGGTGACGCATCATCGGCCCCACGAGATCGATTTATTACCATAGAGAAACCAAGAGCACAGAAATATGTTCTTTATGGGCAATTAGATGGATATTTACGTCTCTACAGACCGAGAAGCGCGCGCATTTTGACGTATTTCTCGGTCAGGCGAGTGCGGGTCGGTGCATCGAGTACCGCCAGGCGGGCCGGGTCCGCGTTGTGCGCCAGGTCCGCCTCCTTGACCAGGAGTGCGCCCGGGGTGTCGAGGATGCGCCGGGCGTACGCCTCGGGGGCCTCCCCCGCTCGCTTGGTGACGGCCAGCACGATGTCCTTCGTACGGCGGGACAGTGCGGCCTCTTCCAGCCAGCTCTCGGGGAGCGCGTCGTCCTCCACGGCGTCGTGCAGCCAGGCCGCCGCGATCTGCTCGTCGTCGCCGCCACGCGCGCGTACGCCCTCGGCCACGGCCTGGAGGTGCTCCGCGTAGGGGCGGCCGGCCTTGTCCGTCTGCGTGGCGTGTGCGGCCCGCGCCTTCGCCTCTACTTCGGCCAGGGTCAGGGGTATTGGGGGCATTGGAGGGTTCGGAGGGGTTTCTGTCATCCGGTCAGTGTGGGGTTGTGGATGGCTCGGCGGGGATCAGAAATCGTTTGGTAAAGTAAGTATTGACGGTTTCTTGACGTTCTCTTGACTCTGGAGGCAGGCTCATCGGACACGCGGACACTCTGATCGCCATGGGCGGCGCGTTTCTCGCCGCCGCGGTTCTCGCCCGGCTCGGCAGCCGGATCGGGCTGCCGACCATCCCCCTCTTCATCCTGGCCGGGATACTGCTCGGCCCGCACACCCCCGGCATCGTGCTGGTCTCCGACCCGCACGACATGGAGATGCTCTCGGCCCTCGGGCTCGTGCTGCTGCTCTTCTATCTCGGCCTCGAATTCCATCTGGACGACCTCAAGGCGGGTGGCCGGCGGATGGCGCTGGCCGGGGGCACGTATCTCGCGCTGAACGTCGGCGCCGGCCTGGGCTTCGGATTCGCCCTCGGGTGGGGCACCTCCGAGGCGTTGGTCCTCGCCGGGGTGCTGGGCATATCGTCGTCCGCCATCGTCACGAAGGTGCTGGTCGACACCGGTCGGCTGGGCAGTCCCGAGGCGAAGCCGATCCTCGGGATCATCGTCGTCGAGGACGTCTTCCTCGCGCTGTATCTCGCCGCGCTGCAGCCGGTGTTGTCCGGGGCGGATTCGCTGGGGGCTGCGGTTCTCGACGGGGGCAAGGCCTTCGGGTTCCTGTTGCTGCTGGCGCTCGCGGCCCGGTTCGGCACGCGGGTCGTGGGGCGGCTGTTCGCCGTCGAGGACGACGAGTTGCTGGTGATCTCGTTCCTGGGCGCGGCGGTGTTCGTGGCCGGGGTGTCCGAGTGGTTCGGGGTCGCGGACGCGATCGGGGCGTTCATGGTGGGGCTGATGCTGGGGAGTACGGCGTCCGGGGAGCGGATACGGAAGCTGGTGCATCCGTTGCGGGACGCGTTCGGGGCGATGTTCTTCTTCGCGTTCGGGCTGTCGATCGATCCTGGGGATCTGCCGGTGGTGGTGTGGCCGGTGTTGGCGGCGGTGGCTGTGACGTTGGGGATGAATGTGCTGGCGGGGGTGGGGGCGGCTCGGGTGTACGGGTTCGGGGCGCGGGGGGCTTCCGTGATCTCGAGCACGTTGTTGGCTCGGGGGGAGTTCGCGTTGATTCTGGCGACGATGGCTGCGGGGGCGGGGTTGGATGCGCGGCTGTCGCCGTTCATCGCGGGGTATGTGCTGGTGTTGGCGGTGTTGGGGCCGGTTGCTGCGGGGTGGGTGCCCGGTTTTTTCGCCCCCGCCGCCCCTACCCATTCCCGTCCCCTGGGGGCTTCGCCCCCAGACCCCCTTTCGCGCTGAACGCGCTCGTCCTCAAACGCCGGACGGGCTGAAGCGCCGCGTCAGATAGTCGCCTGGGCTGTTGGGCCCTCTCTGCAGATCAGGAGGAGGGCTCGGTCGTCGTTGACGTCCTTGGCTACCGCCTCGATGAGGTGCCAGGCCGCTCCGTGGAAGCCGCCTGCCACGTAGCGGTCCGCCTCGCCTGTCAGGCGGTCGATGCCTTCCACGATGTCTCGGTCCGAGGTTTCCACCAGGCCGTCCGTGAAGAGCATCAGGACGTCGCCGGGGCGGAGGGAGCCCTTGACCGGGTCGAACTGGGCGCCGTCGTACACGCCCAACAGCGGGCCCTCCGCGGCCTTTTCCTCCCAGCGGCCCGTGCCCGCGCTGAGCTGGAGGCCCGGGGGGTGGCCGGCCGAGAAGAGTTCGTAGTCGCCGGAGTCCAGGTCCAGGACGAGGTGGATCGAGGTCGCGAAGCCCTCGTCCCAGTCCTGGCGGAGGAGGTAGCCGTTCGCCGCCGGGAGGAAGGCGTGGGGCGGGAGCGAGCCCAGTAGGCCTCCGAAGGCTCCTGAGAGCAGGAGGGCTCTGGAGCCTGCGTCCATTCCCTTGCCCGAGACGTCCGTCAGGACGACCTCCATCGTGCGGCCCCCGTTCGTCCGGGCCGCCACCACGAAGTCGCCCGAGAACGACTGGCCGCCCGCAGGGCGCAGCGCCATCTCCCGGTGCCAGCCCTGCGGCAGCTGCGGCAACTTGCTCTGGACGCGGATGCGTTCACGCAGGTCGAACAGCATCGTGCCGCCGCGTCGCCAGGGGACGCCCACGCGGCTGCGGAACTGGGCGATCAGAAGGCCGAAGAAGCCGCAGGCTGCCACGACGAGGACCACTCCCGGCGTGACCCGGCTCGGGCCCTCCGTGTACGGGCCCAGCTTCACCGACTCCACGATCAGTGCCGACGCCGCCGCCGCGTACAGGCTCAGCAGGCTGGCCGGGCGCAGCAGGAGGCCGCCGGCGACGATCGGGAGGACCAGCAGGGCCGGTGAGCACCACACCGAGTTGGCGAGGGTCATGGCCGCGATGACCGGGATCGTGAGGAGCAGGCCCGCGAGCGCGATCCAGTCCGAACCGTCGCCCCGGAAGTAGTCCACGGCGGATCTGCGCACGCCGGTGCGGGCCCGGTGAACCTGCTTCTTCAACCGGGCCGTGAACGTCTCGGCTTCCGCGCGCCGCTCTCGTCCTGCTGCCATTAGTTCGGGACCCTATCCATCGGACCAGCTGCTTGGCACGGGAGGTCCCACTTGTCCCCCGTCCGAGGTTCAACTTCACAGTGAAACCCACCGAGAGCCGGTCCGAGGCCACGAGGGAGAAATTCCCTCGCTCGTCCCGCAATGCCCTGGTAGTCATGGTCTATGACGACCTCCAGGACCTCCGGTACGCCTTCCGGCACGACCGATCTGCGGGTACTGCGGCCCGACGACTGGGATCAGTGGTACGACAACCTGCTCCGTGCCTTCGGCGGAATGACCGAGTCCGCCGAGGAACGGGAGTTGTGGAAATCACTTACCGAACTCGACCGTTCCGTGGGCGCCTGGGACGGTGACCTGTGCGTCGGCAGTGCGAGCGCTTTCACTTTCCAGGTAACCGTACCGGGTGGAGCCTCCGTCCCGGCCGCGGGCGTGACCATGGTCGGCGTCGCCGGCACGCATCGCAGGCGCGGGGTGCTCACGTCGATGATGCGTCGGCAGCTGGACGACGTACGGAGCTGGGGCGAGCCCCTGGCGGTGCTGACGGCCTCCGAGCCCGCCATCTACGGGCGGTTCGGGTACGGCCTGGCCACGCACTCGCTGACCATCGAGATCGACACGACGCGGGTGCGGCTGTCGGTGCCGGACGGGGCCGATGACGTACGGCTGCGGTATGCCGTACCGACCGAGGCCCTGGACGTCTGCGAGGCGGTGTACGCGCGACGGGTGCCGGAGCGGCCCGGGATGCTGGCGCGGATGCCTGGTTGGGCGCGGGCCGGGGTGCTCGATCCGGAGAGCGAGCGGGACGGGGCTTCGCCCTTGCAGTGTGTTGTCGCCGAGCGGGGCGGGGATGTTGTGGGGTTCGCTCGGTTTCGGGTCAAGCCCGACTGGGACGTCTCCGGGTCCAACAGCGCGGTTGTCGTCGAGGATGTGCATGCGCTTGACGCCCCTTCGCACGCTGCCTTGTGGCGGTTCCTCTTCGATCTCGACCTGACCTCGAAGATCATCGCGCGCGGACAGCCGGTCGACGAGCCCTGGCATCACATGGTGTCGGACATCCGGCGGTGCGGGCTGCGCAGGCGGGACGCGCTGTACGTACGGCTGGTGGACCTGGGGGCCGCACTGGAGGCGCGGACCTATCAGGCGCCGGTGGATGTCGTGTTCGACGTCGAGGACGCGTTCTGTCCGTGGAACTCGGGGCGTTGGCGGCTGAGCGGCGATGCCAAGGGGGCGGTATGCGTGCGTACCGAGGACGCGGCTGATCTCGCCTTGTCCGTACGGGAGTTGGGGTCCGCCTATCTGGGCGGTGTGTCGTTGGCCGGGCTGGCGGCTGCCGGGCGGGTGCGGGAGGTTCGGCAGGGGGCGCTGGCCGAGGCCTCGGTGGCGTTCGGGTCCGTGGTGACTCCCTGGCTGTCCCACGGGTTCTGATCCCCGACCTCGGCCTTCAGTCGGCCTGGCAGGCCGGGCACCAGAAGAGGTTGCGGGCGGCGAGGTCGGCGGTGCGGATCTCGCCACCACAGAGATGGCAGGGCAGGTTGGCCCTGCGGTAGACGTAGACCTCGCCGCCGTGGTCGTCGACGCGCGGCGGGCGGCCCATCGCCTCCGGGGTGTGTTCCGGGCGGACGGTGTCGATGCGGTTGTGGCGTACGCCCTCGCGCATCAGGGCGACCAGGTCGGTCCAGAGCGCGGTCCACTCGGTGGGTGTGATGTCCCTGCCGAGGCGGTACGGGTCGATGCCGTGGCGGAAGAGGACCTCGGCGCGGTAGACGTTGCCGACTCCCGCGATGACCTTCTGGTCCATGAGGAGGGCGGCGACCGTCGTGCGGCTGCGGCTGATGCGGGTGTAGGCCGTGGCGGGGTTCGCGTCCTCGCGGAGGGGGTCCGGGCCCAGGCGGGCGCGTATCGCCTGCTTCTCGGTGTCCGTGATGAGGGCGCAGGTGGTGGGGCCTCGGAGGTCGACGTACGCGGTTTCGTTCGCCAGGCGGAGGCGGACCGTGTCCGTGGGGGGTGGGGCGGGGGTGGCGCCGAAGTTGACCTTGCCGAAGAGGCCCAGGTGGATGTGGATCCAGTCCGCTTCGCGGAAGCCCAGGAAGAGGTGTTTGCCGTGGGCTTCGGTGTGGGTGAGTTCCGCTCGGTCGAGGAGGGCGGCGGCGTCGGAGAACTTGCCCTGGGGGCTGGTTACTTGGGGTGCTGTGCCTAGGAACGCGGCGCTGTAGTCCTGGGCCAGGCGGTGGATCGTGTGCCCCTCAGGCACGGGTGCTCCTTCTTTGTCCGCGGGTGGGTGGGGGTTGCTGTGGGGGTGTTTTCGCCCCCGCCGCCCCTACCCGTTCCCATCCCTGGGGGCTGCGCCCCCAGACCCCCCTTGTCGCGCTGAACGCGCTCGTCCTCAAACGCCGGA
>NZ_JBSFDA010000283.1:0-7784 GCF_053593675.1 Streptomyces sp. NPDC002156
GGTCGTGGAACGGGCGGCCGTCCGCGAAACGTACGTCCGCCGTGCCGGGGGCGGTGCCCGGGAGGAAGCGGAGTGTCCGCTCGGCGGGGCGGGCGCCGGGGCCCGGCCGCCGGGCGGCGCCGGGGCGGGCGGATCTGGCCGGTGCGGGCACACGGCGGCGCGGCGGTTCCCTGTCGGACACTTCCGTCACCTGCCGGGGGTCGTGGAGGGGAGGGTGGGGGTGGCTACGGGTACCTGCGCGGGGGACGCCGACACGGAGGGAGTGGGCGTAGGCGTCGACGCAGGGGTCGGAGTGGCGCTCGGCGTGGGCGTCGGCGTCGGCGTCGGCGTCGGCGTAGGGCTGGGCACCGGCTCGGGCACGATCGCCTCGGGCGGGACCACCTCGGGGATGCGCAGCGCCGCCTGTTCCGCCGGCCCCGGGACGCCCTTGACGGTGCCGTCGGGGTTCAGGAAGGCCGGGTCGCCGCCGGGCACCATGCCGAGTTCCCTGGCCCGGCGCTGGAGGGCGTCGGGCGCGGCGTAGGCGTCCACGTCGCGCTGGAGGGCCTGTTCCTCGTCGGTGAGGCTCTTGGTGTCCTTCTGGAGGTCGTCGAGGCGGAACCCGCCTTCGCTGAGCGCGGAGTTCAGCACCAGGAGCCCGATGAGACCCCCGCCCAGCAGAAAGACGACGAGCAGGACGAAGGGGGTACGGGCGGCCTGCCCCGGCCCCGCGGGGAAGAGCCGGGCGAGCCGGGCGGCCCGGCCCTTCAGCTCGGGATTCCTACTCACTCGTCCCTCCCCGGGAAGACACAGCGCTCACCCGTCGTCCCCTCCGTACGCCTCACTCGGTGTCCTCCCTGATGCGTTCGGCCCCGCGCAGTCGCGCCGGGGCGGCTCGCCGGTTCTCGGCGACCTCTTCCTCGGTGGGAAGTTCGGCACCACGGGTGAGCAGCTTGAGCCGCGGCTGGTAGCGCTCGGGCACGACGGGCAGTCCGGGGGGCGCGGTGTTGGCGGCGCCGGCCGCGAACACCTGCTTCACGAGGCGGTCTTCGAGCGAGTGGTACGACAGGACGGCGATCCGCCCGCCGACGGCGAGGGCCTTCACCGCGGCCGGGATCGCCCGTTCCAGGACGGTCAGTTCACCGTTGACCTCGATGCGCAGCGCCTGGAAGGTCCGCTTGGCGGGGTTGCCGCCGGTGCGCTTGGCGGCCTGCGGCAGCGAGTCGCGGATCAGTTCGACCAGCCGGGCGCTGTTGCTGAACGGCTCCTTGTCACGCTCGCGCACGACCGCGGAGACGATCCTCTTGGCCTGCTTCTCCTCGCCGTACGCCCTGAGGATCCGGACGAGTTCACCGGCGGGGTAGGTGTTGAGGACCTCGGCGGCACTGATCCCGGTCGTCTGGTCCATGCGCATGTCGAGCGGCGCGTCCTGGGCATAGGCGAACCCCCGGTCGGCCTCGTCGAGTTGCATGGAGGAGACCCCGAGGTCGAAGAGGATCCCGTCGACCTTCGGCAGGTCCAGCCGGTCCAGTACGTCGGGCAGTTCGTCGTAGACCGCGTGCACCAGCTCGGCCCGCTCGCCGAAGGGGGCGAGCCGCTCGCCGGAGAGGCGCAGCGCCTCCTTGTCGCGGTCGAGGGCGACCAGCCGGGCCTCGGGGAAACGGGCGAGCAGTGCCTCGCTGTGGCCGCCGAGGCCGAGAGTGCAGTCGACGACGACCGCTCCGGGCCGCTCCAGTGCGGGGGCCAACAGGTCCAGGCACCGCTGGAGCATCACCGGGACGTGTCGACTCTGGCTCAAGGGGCCCTCTCAGGTCCGGCACGGCCAGTCATACGTACGCGCCGCGCACGCGGGAAATCAAACTTCGCGTCACTTTAGTCCACGGTGACTGCCGGTCAATCAACCGGCCCTGCGCGTCGCGGCACCCCGTACACCGAAGCCATAAATCGCCAGCAATCACCCGTACGGGTACACTCACACCACCCGTGTGGGTTACCTCACAACAACGCTCATTGGTGTTCTTTGTCCCCTCTCACAGCGGGCCCGGAAGGGCCGTGACCAGTACCGTCATGGTTATGACGACTTCTGCATCAGTTCCCACCGGACCCGAAGGCGCCATATCCACCGAGGGCACCGTCATCGACCGTCTCGTCGAGGCCAACGAGCGCTACGCCGCCGCCTTCACCGACCCGGGGATGGACGCCCGTCCGGTGCTCCGGGTGGCGGTCGTGGCCTGCATGGACGCCCGTCTCGACCTGCACGACGCGCTCGGTCTGGCGCTGGGCGACTGCCACACCATCCGCAACGCGGGCGGTGCGGTGACCGACGACGTGATCCGCTCCCTGACCATCAGCCAGCGGGCGCTCGGCACCCGCAGCGTCATCCTCATCCACCACACCGGCTGCGGCCTGGAGTCCCTCACCGAGGAGTTCCGGCACGAGCTGGAGGTCGAGGTCGGGCAGCGGCCGGCGTGGGCGGTGGAGGCCTTCCGGGACGTCGACCAGGACGTACGCCAGTCGATGCAGCGTGTGCGCACCAACCCGTTCCTGCTGCACACCGACGACGTCCGCGGCTTCGTCTTCGACGTGAAGTCCGGCCTGCTGCGTGAGATCGACCCCGCGTAACCGAACCGGAACGCGCATCCTTACGTATGTCTCTACGAAATTTACCCTGCACTTCAGGGCCGAAAAGGCCGGAAAACCAGACATAGCCCTGCCAGTTATCCACAGGCGAGTGACACGAACCGGTAACGGCAACAAGAATGCGGGTGTGACGTCACGCGGAACTTATCCCGCGTGCCGTCCGTGTTTCGGGGTGGGCCGGTCCGCATCGCAGAGCGTCGGCCCGGAGTATGAACGGGCCTAGGAGGGCCGTGTGACGACCTATGACGATCGAGCGAGCCTCACTGATCTGACCGCCACTGTGGAGCGAGTCCGCAGTTCGGTGGAGGGAGTGATCGAGGGCAAGCCTGAGGTCGTACGGCTTTCGCTGACCGTGCTGCTCGCCGAGGGGCATCTTCTGATCGAAGATGTGCCCGGCGTCGGCAAGACCATGCTGGCGAAGACGCTGGCCAAGTCCATCGACTGTTCCGTGCGGCGCATTCAGTTCACGCCGGACCTGCTGCCCTCGGACATCACGGGTGTGTCCATCTGGGACCAGCAGCGCCGCGACTTCGAGTTCAAACCGGGGGCGATCTTCGCGCAGATCGTGATCGGCGACGAGATCAACCGTGCCTCGCCGAAGACCCAGTCCGCGCTGCTGGAGTCCATGGAGGAACGCCAGGTCACCATCGACGGGACGACCTACGAACTGCCCAGCCCCTTCATGGTGGTGGCCACCCAGAACCCGGTCGAGATGGAGGGCACCTACCCGCTCCCCGAGGCACAGCGCGACCGCTTCATGGCCCGCGTCTCCATCGGCTACCCGAGCCCGGAGGCCGAACTGCAGATGCTGGACGTGCACGGCGGTGTCTCACCGCTGGACGACCTCCAGCCGGTGGCCCACGCGCACGACATCGTGAAGCTGGTCGAGGCCGTCCGCAACGTCCACGTCGCGGACTCGGTCCGGCGGTACGCCGTGGACCTGGTCGGCGCCACGCGCAACCACCCCGACCTCAGACTCGGCGCCTCGCCGCGCGCGACGCTGCATCTGCTGCGCGCCGCGAAGGCGTCCGCCGCCCTGAGCGGCCGGGAGTACGCGCTGCCGGACGACGTCCAGGCCCTCGCCGTGGCCGTCCTGGCCCACCGCCTGCTGCCCACCGCCCAGGCCCAGCTGAACCGCCGGACGTCCGAGCAGGTCGTCCAGGAGATCCTCCAGCGCACCGCGGTGCCCGCGGCGCCCCAGCAGCAGAGCGGCTTCGGCATGGGCCGCTCGGCGCCCGACTTCGGGCAGCAGCCGCCCCGGAGGCTTGGATGAGCGCAGGCGCGCCGGGGCACCCGGAGGACGACCAGGGCGAGAAGGGCGGGGTGCGTACGGCGCTGGCCGGTCTCACCACCCGCGGGCGCTCCTTCCTGGCCGCCGGGGTCGCAGCCGCCATCTGCGCGTACGTCCTGGGGCAGAGCGATCTGCTCCGGGTGGGGCTGCTGCTCTCCGTACTGCCGCTGGTCTGCGCGACCGTCCTGTACCGCACGCGCTACCGGGTGGCGGGCAGCCGCAGGCTCTCCCCCGCGCGCGTGCCCGCCGCCGAGGAGGCCCGGGTCCATCTCCGCATGGACAACGTCTCGCGGCTGCCCACGGGCCTGCTGATGCTCCAGGACCGGGTGCCGTACGTGCTCGGTCCGCGCCCCCGGTTCGTCCTGGACCGGGTGGAGGCGGGCGGGCGCCGCGAGGTGTCCTACCGCGTCCGCTCCGATCTGCGGGGCCGCTATCCGCTGGGCCCGCTCCAGCTGCGGCTGACCGACCCGTTCGGCATGTGCGAGCTGACCCGCTCCTTCTCGACGTACGACACCCTGACGGTCATCCCGCGCGTGGAGGCCCTGCCGCCGGTGCGGCTGACCGGCGAGGCCAAGGGGTACGGCGAGGGACGGCAGCGCTCGCTGGCACTGGCCGGCGAGGACGACGTGATCCCGCGCGGGTACCGCTACGGCGACGACCTGCGCCGTGTGCACTGGCGCTCCACCGCCCGCTACGGCGAGCTGATGGTGCGCCGCGAGGAGCAGCCGCAGCGTGCCCGCTGCACGGTGCTCCTCGACACCCGGGGCATCGCCTATCTGGGCGCGGGCCCGGACTCGGCCTTCGAGTGGGCGGTCTCGGGCGCCGCGTCCGTCCTGGTCCACATGCTCGAACGGGGCTTTTCCGTACGGCTGTTGACGGACACGGGCAACTCCGTGCCCGGCGAGGGCGGCGAGGGTTTCGCGGGCGCCAGCCAGGAGTCGGCGGACGCGGCCGGGCTGATGATGGACACGCTCGCGGTGATCGACCACTCGGACGGCATGGACATCTCCCGCGCGTACGACGTGCTGCGCGGCGGCGGTGAGGGGCTGCTGATGGCGTTCTTCGGCGACCTCGACGAGGAGCAGGCCCAGGTGGCCGCGAAGATGCGTCAGCGCAGTGGCGGAGCGGTCGCCTTCGTGCTGGACAGTGAGACCTGGGTGCGCGAACCCAACGATGTGCCGGGTCCTGAGGACCCGGGCGAGGAGTCGCTGCGGATGCTGCGCGAGGCGGGCTGGACGGCGGTGCGGGTGCCGCGAGGGGCCGCGATGAGCGACGTGTGGCGCCAGGCGGACCGGGTGCGTTCCGGTCTCGGCGCCGTCAGCGGCGGGGAGGGACGGTCATGAGCGGGCGCGCACGACTGGCGCTGTGCGCCTGGGTGGCGACGATGCTGGCGGCGTGTGCCCTGCTGCCACTGGTCGAGAACGTGAGCTGGCTGCTTCAGGTGGCCTTCCTGCTGGGCGTGCAGACGGTCGTCGGCGCGGGGGCCCGGCGGGTGCCGCTGGCCTGGCCGCTGACGGTGGCGGCGCAGCTTCTGGTCACGCTCGTCCTGATGACCCTGGTCTTCGTCCGGGAGCAGGCGTTCTTCGGCCTGATCCCAGGCCCCGACGCCTTCCAGCAGTTCGGCACGCTGCTCCAGACGGGCGCGGAGGACGTCGGGCGGTACGCCATTCCGGCGCCGCTGTCCGACGGCATACGCCTGATGCTGGTCGGCGGTGTGCTGCTGATCGGGCTCATGGTGGACACCCTCGCGGTGACGTTCCGGGCCGCTGCCCCGGCCGGGCTGCCGCTGCTCGCGCTGTACTCGGTCGCGGCCGGACTGGCCGACGGTGGCGGTGCCTGGCTGTGGTTCCTGCTGGCGGCGGCGGGCTATCTGATGCTGCTGCTGGCCGAGGGCCGGGACCGGCTGTCCCAGTGGGGCCGGGTCTTCGGCGGCGCGCCGCGCGCCCCGGGCGAGCAGTCGTCCGGCGGTGCGATCGCGCCCGTACGCACGGGGCGGCGGATCGGCGCGGTCGCGCTGGGTGTCGCCCTGGTGGTGCCGCTGGCGCTGCCCTCGCTCGACGGCGGGCTGCTGGACGCCACCGGGACCGGTGTGGGCTCGGGCAGCGGGGGCGGCGGCACGATCTCCGCCGTGAACCCGCTGGTGTCGCTGCGCGACAGCCTGAACGTGGACGAGGACCGCCAGGTCATGTCGGTGCGCAACAGCACCGAGGACACCCAGGACCTGTATCTGCGGATCGTCTCGCTCGACTCCTTCGACGGCACCGCGTGGAAGCCGTCCCAGCGGCACATCCAGGATGTGCCGGACAAGTTCCCGACCCCGCTCGGCCTCAGCGCGGACGTACAGCGCACCGAGATCACGACCACCATCTCGGCGGCCGACTGGTACGCCCAGGACTGGCTGCCGATGCCGTATCCCGCGACCGGGGTGAAGATCGACGGCAGCTGGCGCTTCGAGCCGGTGGGCCGCACCCTCGTCGGCGACCACGGCCAGAACACGCGCGGTGTGCGGTACACGGTGACGAGCCTGGACGTGCAGCCGACCGCGGAGCAGCTCGCCGACGCTCCGGAGCCGGACCCGGCGCTGGTCCGTGAGTTCACGCAGGTCCCGGAGTCGCTGCCGGCGATCGTTGCGCGCACCGCGCGCGAGGTCACCGCCGGTTCGACGAACGCCTACGAGCAGGCGGTCAAGCTCCAGGACTGGTTCTCGGTGAGCGGCGGCTTCCGGTACGACACCCAGGTGCAGGTCGGCAGCGGCTCCAACGCGATCGCGCGGTTCCTGCGGGACAAGGAGGGCTTCTGCGTCCACTTCTCCTTCGCGATGGCGTCGATGGCCCGCACGCTGGGCATTCCGGCCCGGGTCGCGGTGGGCTTCGCGCCGGGTACGCCGGAGCCGGACGGCACGGTGTCGGTGGGGCTGCGCGACGCGCACGCCTGGCCGGAGCTGTACTTCGAGGGCGTCGGCTGGACCCGTTTCGAGCCGACCCCGACCCGTGGTTCGGTGCCCGAGTACACGCAGTCCCAGGCGCCGGGCAGCACCATCCCGGACCCGGACGTGCCCTCCCAGAACGCCTCCGTGGCGCCCTCCGACTCCGCTTCGACGAGCGAGACGTGCACGGCGGCGCAGCGGCGGCTGGACGGCGGGTGCGCGAGCGAGTCCGCAGAGGTGGCGCTGAGCCAGGGCGACGACGGTGGCTGGTGGTCGGCCGCCCTGGGCTGGACGCTGGGTGCGCTGGCACTGGTGGGTCTTCTGCTGTTGCCGATGCTGTGGCGGCTGCGGATCCGGGCTGTACGGCTCGGGGCGCACGGCCGCAGCGAGGCCGACGCGGCGGTCCACGCGCTGTCGGCCTGGCAGGAACTGACGGACACCGCCTGGGACTTCGGCATCAGTCCGGAGGAGTCGCAGACTCCTCGCAAGGCGGCTGCCCGGATCGTGCGTCTCGGCCAGCTCGATCCGCCGGCGGCGGACGCGGTGCACCGGGTCGCGGACGCCGTGGAGCAGGTCCTGTACGCGCCGGTTCCACGCCCGACGGCGGGGCTCGCGGAGGATGTGCGCCGGGTGACCGAGGCCCTGCGCACCACGGTGGGCCGGGGCACGCAGCTGCGTGCGATGTTCGCCCCGCGTTCGACCGTACGAGTGGTGTGGGCGCTGTCGGCGCGACTGGCGGAGCTCGGTGAGCGCGCGTCGGCGGCCAGGCCGAACCTGCGCAAGCCGTGGGGTCAGCACAGCTGACAGCCCGGAGGCCGGAAAGGCCGGTGGCCCGAAACCCCGGGGGGTTGGGGGCCCCCGGCGGGGGGCGTGGGGGGGGGGGGGCCCTGTGCCGGGTGAGAGCCCCCAAAAGCGTCTGTGCCCCCCGCAGGTGTGTGCGGCGCGCCC
>NZ_JBSFDA010000284.1:0-7670 GCF_053593675.1 Streptomyces sp. NPDC002156
GCTACATGCGCCGCGCCACGAACACCGTCAACTACTCGGGCGAACTCCCGCTCGCCCAGGGGGTCGACTTCTCGGTCTGACCGAACCTTGACCAGAGGCCCGGCCGGTCGTCGGCCGGGCCTCTCGTTCGTCCCGTCACCGCGCTTTCGCTCCAAGCGCACACCCGCTCGGCACGCCACCCGATATCCGGCTGAACAACTGGGGCCCCACCAGCCGTAACTGATCAGTGCGGCGGTTGGACCGCGCCGAGCGACCGCACCGAGCGAAGGAGCACACCATGAAGGCGACCGCGCAGATCGGCGTCACCGGCCTGGCGGTGATGGGCCGGAATCTGGCCCGGAACTTCGCCCGGCACGGTTACACCGTGGCCCTCCACAACCGGACCCCCGCCAGGACGAAGGCGCTGGTCGAGGAGTTCGGGCACGAGGGCGACTTCGTGGCCGCCGAGACGGCCGAGCAGTTCGTGGCGGCCCTGGAGCGTCCCCGGCGGCTCATGATCATGGTGCAGGCCGGGGCGGCCACCGACGCGGTGATCGACGAGTTCGCCGCCCTGCTGGAACCCGGCGACATGATCATCGACGGCGGCAACGCCCACTTCTCCGACACCCGTCGGCGGGAACAGGCCCTGCGCGGGCTCGGGATCCACTTCGTGGGAGTGGGCGTCTCGGGCGGCGAGGAGGGTGCGCTCAACGGGCCGAGCATCATGCCCGGCGGCTCCGTGGCCTCGTACGCCGCGCTCGGGCCGATGTTCGAGACGATCAGTGCCAAGGTGGACGGCGAGCCCTGTGTCACCCATGTCGGGACGGACGGCGCCGGGCACTTCGTGAAGATGGTGCACAACGGCATCGAGTACGCCGACATGCAGCTGATCGGCGAGGCCTACCACCTGCTTAGGCAGGTCGGCGGATACGAGCCCGCGCGGATCGCCGAGGTGTTCCGGCAGTGGAACAAGGGGCGTCTCGACTCCTATCTGATGGAGATCACCGCCGAGATCCTCGCCCACACCGACGCCGCCACCGGCAGACCGTTCGTGGACGTGGTGGCCGACTCCGCCGGGCAGAAGGGCACCGGCCGCTGGACCGTACGGACCGCCCTGGACCTCGGTTCGCCGGTCACCGCCATCGCCCAGGCGACCTTCGCCCGCGCCGCCTCCGGCCAGAGCGCCCTGCGCGCCGCGTACCGCGAGCTGCCCGGCGGCACCAGCTGGGACCTCACCTCGTACGAGGCCGAGCGCTTCGCCTGCATCGTCGAGCACGCCCTGTACGCGTCGAAGCTCATCGCCTACGACCAGGGCTGGAAGATGATCATGGATGCGTCGGTCGAGTACGGCTGGGACATCGACCTCGGGGCGATCGCGAGGATCTGGCGCGGCGGCTGCATCGTCCGGGCCGCCTTCCTGGACCGGGTCCGCGGCGCCTTCGCCGCCGATCCCTGCCGGGTCACCCTGCTCAACGAGGAGGGGTTCGCGGCCGAGATCGCCGACGCCCAGGTCCCGTGGCGCGAGGTCGTCGCCACGGCCGCCCGGCACGGCGTCCCGGTCCCGGCCTTCTCCGCCGCCCTGTCGTACTACGACACCCTGCGCACCGAGCGCCTCCCGGCCGCCCTCACCCAGGGCCAGCGCGACTTCTTCGGCGCCCACACCTACCGGCGCACGGACCGCGAGGGCCGCTTCCACACCCTCTGGGAGCGGGCCGACCGGAGTGAGAGCGAAGTGATCTGACCCGGGTCGGCCACGGCCGCCCGGCACGGCCGTGGCTCTCGGAGGCGTCTGCTTCTAGGGCGAAGTGGGGCTGCTCTGCCGGAGGTTGTCGGTGAGGGCGCTGGTGGGGATGAGAACTCCGCTGCCGGGTTCGTCCTTCTTCCAGGGAGCCCACGGCACGACGTTCGGATCGCGTCGGAGGGTGACCTGCTGGTGGGTCTCGCTGGTGACCAGTCCGGAAGCCCGGTCGGGGTGCAGCAGGTGTTCGAACTCGATGTACCGCTGGGCGTAGGTCCAGCGGCAGGGCATGTAGTCCTCGGGAATGTCGCCGCTGACATGGGCGGCCCGGAGGCCCTGCCACTGCCGGCCGTTCCAGATCTCCTCGAAGCTGTGGTCGGCCAGTGATCCGAAGGTGTAGTCGCTGTCGCCGCCGATGAGGTGGTCGCAGAAGCCGATCTGCCCGTTGTAGCGCACATAGGCGTAGCTCCACGGGTGCATGCACGCCGGCCGCCGCACCATGTCGGGCAGCGCGAGGGAGGGGTCGGGTGCGGCTCCGAGTTGCACCACGACGCCTTCACGTCGTCCCGTTTCCGCGGCCTCCTCGTACGCCTGCTGCGTACGTTCGAGATCGTTGCGCAGATGCCCAGGGTCATCGAGGCCCGTGACCAGGGGGTGGATGGACACCAGCGGCACATCGAGTCGGGCCGCGAGCCGTACGATGTCCGCGAGTTCGCCGAGGTTGTCGATACTGGAAACGACGTTGAGGCACACGTTCTCCCGGGGAGCGCCATGACGGTCGCGGGCCTCGACGAGGGAGGTGACCGTGCCGACCAGGCGTTCGATCGTGCCGCCCGCACGTAACTTGGCGAACAGGTCCGGTGAGGCCGCGTCGCAGGAGACCGTCACCATGGCGTGGGCGCGCATCATCATGTCCCACACGGGTCGGCGGTTGACCATCCCGTTGGTGACGAGCCGCAGTTGGACACGGTGCTTGACCGCGCGTGCGACGAACTCGCCGAACCGGGGCAGCATGGTGCTCTCGCCCCAGCCCCGGAGATCCACCACGTGAGCCGTGGGGAAGAGTTCCTCGGTCAGACGGTCGAAGACGGCTTCGTCCAGGTTGAGTCGAGGGTCGTACTTCTCGCCGAACCGGCACATCGGGCAGCGCAGGTTGCAGTTCTGCGTGAGTTCGATGAACAACGCGAGGGGACGGCTCTTGAGCACTGTCGCGCCGGCCTGGTACTCGGCGATGTTCAGTCGCTGGTTCTCCTTCCGCGGATCGGTCAGTTCGAACGGCGCGCTGGGAAGGTCGAGAAGCAGGTCGTCGGACCTCATGTCATCTCCCGGTGCAGTGGTTTCGCGGCTGCCCGACCGTCTTCGGACGCGGGTGTGCCAGGACTGTCGGCAGGGGCCGAGCAGGAAGATCGCAGACCGAGGTCAGCGCAGGTCGGACTTGCGCAGCGGCTGCCGTCGCTGTCCTGCGGTGTGGCTGCCGTAGGCCCACTCGAGGATCTCGCCGAGGTCCTCGAAGCCGTAGCGATTACCCGCGGCGAAGTAGACGAGGTAGTCGCTCAGCAGCAGACTTGCCCGCTCGTCCCCACGCAGGACGTGGTGTCCGAGGGCTTCGACCGTGCCGCGCAGGTAGCAGCGCTCCGTCCACTCGGTCTCCTCGGGTCCGAGCCACGAGTCGTGCCGCATCGTCGCCTGCGGAACATGGGCGAGGGCCCGGCCGCCGGCCATGAGGGCGTAACCGAACTCGGTGTCCTCACCGGAACCCGTTCCGGTGCCCGGCCCGAGCGTGGGAAGGAAGACGGGCCGCCCCGGCAGCATCAGGCTGCGGCGCAGGGCGACGTTGTTGGACGAGCCGACCACCGCCCAGGTCATCGTCGGTTCACTCGTGGTGATGCCCGGCTTCCAGTTCGGCGAGGTGACAGCGGGGCACCACTTCGGTTCCTCGCCGGGGCCGGCCACTTCGCCCCAGGCGGACTGTCCGATGCCCGGAGCCTTGTCGGTCAGTACCCGGCCGCCCGGCACCGGAATCGGCTCGACGCTTCCGTATGCCGCGGCGACGGCCGGCTCGGAGGCCATGTAGGAGGCGAGTTCCGCTGCCCAGGCGGGGTCCGGGAGACAGTCGTCGTCGAAGAAGAGGACCACGTCCGTCGTGGCCTGTTCCAGAGCGAGATTTCGGCCGTCCGAGGTTCCGCCGGGCCCGGGGAGGACACGCAGCGGCAGTGGGGCGAGGACGTCCGACAACTGCTTCTCGTCGAGGGTCGAGTCCCTGGCGTTGTCGACGACGAGGACCTCCGCGACCACCTCGGTCCTGCCCGCCGCGAGGTTGGAGAGAGCCCTGGTCAGGAGTGGTCGGCCGACGGTGCAGACCGCCACCGTGACCATGCCGGGCGAGGCGTCCTCGGTGCCCCGTAAGTCCGAAGTGCTCGAATTGGCCATGCGCGTTCCTTTCCGGTGATTCCCGGTGGGAGCTGCGTCAATGTCGGAGCGATCGGTGTGTCCTGAAATCGATGTGCCTGAATTGCCATCGGCCCACAGCCGGTTCGGCTCAGGATAAACGTCCGGACCTAGGTCGCCACAGACGCTGGAACGATTCACCGCCGCAACCTTGACATGCTCACGAATGCTTGTCAAGATCGGCAACAGAACCATGGGGAACTCTATGGATATTCATAGCCGAAGGGTTTTGGCCGAGGATATGCCTGCTTGACAGCTCCCCCTCGCACCTGCCAGCGTCCAATCGGGTCAACCTCTCGATCCAATCGCACGGGGAGCAGCGAGTGGAGCCGACACTTAGCTTGGTAATACCCTTCTGTGACGTGGAGTTATATCTGCCCGCCTGCCTCGAATCGGTCGCCGGTCAGACTCTTGTCGATTTCGAGGCCGTACTGGTCGACGACGGGTCCGTCGACGGCAGTGGAGAAATCGCAGAGGAATACGCCGGGAGAGACGGCAGGTTTCACGTCGTCCATCAGGCGAACAGAGGCCCCGGAGCCGCCCGAAATTTTGGGTTGAGGAAGGCTCGCGGACAGTACCTGGGCTTTGTCGACGCGGATGACATAGTCGCCCGGGACGCCTTCGGGCGACTGGTCGACTCGCTCCGTGAGACGGACTCCGACCTCGCCTGTGGTGGTGTCGAACGCTTCAACAGCACGAGCCGGTGGGCTTCGCCCCTCCACGCCGACATCTTCGAGGAGCCCCGAAAGCGGACGCACATCACCCGGCACAGAGCGCTGCTGGGGGATCGCACCGTATGGAACAAGGTGTATCGCCGGTCCTTCTGGAGGCGGCACGGGTTCCTGTATCCCGAGCACCCCTACGAGGACGGGTTGATTTCGGTCTCCGCGCATGTACTCGCCGAGTCCGTCGATGTGATCACCGGCCCCGTCTACTTCTGGCGACAGCGCGACGCCGGCCCGCTCTCCATAACGCAACGGGAGCTGGATCTCCGTAACATCGATGGAAGAATCAGACAGATACAGGCGATATCCGAATTTCTGGCGGCGCGGGACGCCGGGCTCCGGGACGCGTATGACCGTGCCGCACTCGAGCATGATGTCATCATCCTGCTCATGGCCGCTCCGCGTCTCGAAGCTCCCTGCCGGGACGAAGTCCTGGATTTTGCCAGAGAATTCGCAGGCCGGGTTTCGGAGGACGTTCTGCGGCGGCTCTCCGAAGAGAACCTGAAATTCTATTGTCTGCTCCTCGAGCGGAGGACGGGGGACCTTTTTTGTCACCTGGAGGATCGACGACAGGATGCGCTCCTCTAGCAGGTGCCGCAAGGAAGGTGTCCGGAAATCACTGAGATCAGAATGTCCAGGAGAAAGAGCAGAAGTGAATCGGAATCGGAGGCGTTGCGGGCACGTATCGCGATTTGCTTGCTCTTTGCGGCCCTGGGTCTGACCAATGCCGCCTGGTCCTCGCGGATTCCGGAGATTCGCCACAATGTGGGCGCGGACAACGCGACCTGGGGGCTCCTCGGTGCGTCGTCGGCCGTGGGAGATCTGGTCGCCATCGCGGTGACCATGGTCCTGATCGGCACGACCAGGACCCGGAAGCTCACCCGGGTCGGCGCGTTCCTTATGCTGCTCAGCGGGCCGCTGCTCGCCGGGGCCTCGGCATTCGTCGCGCTGGGCGCCGGGCTGGTGATCTGGGGATTCGGTGCGACGCTGCTGGCCACCGCGATCAACACCCAGGGGGTGAGCGCGGAGACGACCTACGGTCGGCGCATGGTGCCGTTCTTCCACGCCTGTTACAGCTGCAGTGTGCTCGTCGGCGGCTTGTACGGTTCGGCGTCAGCCGCTCTGGGGGTGTCTCCAGGACTGCAACTGGCCATCAGTACAGCGGTCTTCGGGCTGCTGCTGCTGGTGACCGCCAACTGGCTGCCGGACGACGCCCCGCAGTCGGACGGTTCGCACAGCACGCTGGCGGAACGGCTCCGGAACCGCTGGGTCCCCCAACTGCGGCTGCTCGCCCTCCTCGCCTTCGTCGCGTCCTTCATCGAGGGCACGGTCGGCCAGTGGTCCGCCATCTACGCCACCGACACCGCCGGCGCGAATGCCGCGCTGGCCGCCGGAATCTACACCGCCTTCACCGTCGCCATCCTGGTCGTCCGCCTGGTCGGCGACCTCGTCATGCAGCGCGTCGCCGTCCGGACATTCCTGCAGTGGTCGCTCCTCGTCGCCGGGCTGGGGATCGCCACGGTGATCCTGTGGCCGTCCACGGCAACGGTCGTCGTCGGATTCGTCCTCGCGGGGATCGGCATCGGCTGCGTCATGCCGGCCGTGATCCGCCTGGCCGGCAAGCAGCCTGACGTCAGCGCGGGCGAGGGCGTCTCCATGGTGACCCTCGGACAGTGGCCCGGCTTCCTCCTGGCGTCGCCGGTCATCGGCGTCGTCGCGGGCGCCACGGATCTCCGTACGGCGCTCATGCTGCTGATCGTCTGCGGCATCGGCGGCGCACTGTTGGCAAGGAAGGTGCAGCAGACCGAGCCCGGCCAGTAGCCCCAAGCACATGAACGCCGGACAGGCCGCCCGGAAGCGGCCGGAAAGCGAGTGACACCGTGCGCACACTGAACTTCGTTGACTTCGAAGGCGGCTTCGGGTGCTACACGCCGGCTGCCGACAACCCGGTATTCGTCGAAGCGGAGATCATCTACGGCGAGCTGTTCCAGAAGGACACCTACCTGAGGAACATGGATCCCATCAGGCCCGACGGACTCGTCATCGACGCGGGCGCCAACATCGGGCTCTTCGCCCTGTTCATCAAGCGGCGCCACCCCGGAGTCCGGGTGCTGGCCATCGAGCCGATACCGGACAACGTACGGGCTCTGCACGCGAACATCGAACTGCACGGGCTCCAAGGGGTCACGGTGTGCCCGAAGGGTCTGTCGGACGAGAGCGGCCTGCGCGAGTTCTACTACTTCCCGTCGATGCCCGGAAACTCGACCACCCAGCTGGCCGAGAAGCTCAGGGACCGGGAGACCATGACGACGTACGCGGAACGCCGGGTGGCGGAGGAGGTGTTCCAGCACGAGACGGTGAGCGTTCAGGTGGCCAGGCTCTCCGAGATCCTGAGCGGTGTCGAGCCGTCCGACGAGGTGGACCTGCTGAAGATGGACATCGAGGGCGACGAGGTGTCGGCGCTGCGGGGCATAGACGACGCCGACTGGGCGCGTATTCGTCAGGTCGTGCTGGAGGTCCACGCGGCCAGGAACCAACTGCCGAGCGTCCTGGAGCTGCTCACGGCGCAGGGATTCACGCCGGAGGTCGAGACACCGACGGACATCCCCGACGGACTCGACAACAAGATCGTCCATGCGCGCCGTGTCTGACGATCCCGTCCCGGTCGTCGGGGGGGCCGGGCTGGCGCGGGCCCCCCGGGGGCCCCCCCCCCCCCCCCCCGGCTGTTGTGGTGGATCAGCCGGCGGCCCCAACATAGTAATAAGAAAGGGGCGCGCTGG
>NZ_JBSFDA010000285.1:0-7652 GCF_053593675.1 Streptomyces sp. NPDC002156
TGCGGGTGAAGACCGGAGCAGCGTGCCGCACACCGCGACGGCCGCCGCGGCGACGAGCGCCGCCTTGAGGTGCTGCCTGCGCCGCATCAGGTCGGTGGGGCGGGCCTGGAGCGAACAGGGGTCGAACTCGGCGGAGCCGAGCAGCGCGTACTGCGCCGGGACCTCGTCCGCCTCGCGGAGCGCCTCGGTCGGCCGGTCCACCCCGGCGGCCTCCAGGGCGGTGCGTACGTCGCTGTCCGGGAGCTTCTCCAGGCCGCGCAGGACGTACGCGGCCCGGGCAGGCCCGGACAGGGCCGACAGCCGCTGGTCCAGGGCGAGTTCGTCGGCGCCGCCCGAACGCGGGAAGAGGCGCAGGCCCCACACCTGGGGGAGCAGCGGCGGCAGTTGCGAGCGCTTCGGCAGCGTACGGCCCCGCCACGGCTGCCCGGCCGTGAGCGCCGTACGCAGCACCTGGAGGCGGACCAGCGCGTAACCGGCGTCGCCCGCGCGGCCCTTGGACTGGGCCGGGATCGCGGTCGAGGAGGTGCGGCCCCTGGGCAGCGCGCGCTGGACGAGGGCGTGCGCGGTCAGGACGCGCCGGTTGCGACCGAGGCTCGGCGGCAGCACCAGATAGGCCAGCCGGACGAGCCGCGGGTAGTGCTCGACGAGCGCGGCCTCGGCCTGCTCCACGTCGACGACGGGGCGGCCCTTGGCGTTGGTGCCGGTGGTGGGGTTGGGGTTCGAGGCGACATCCTGTGACTGCACGTTCAGCAGAACGAGCGAATCGGTGGATGGTCACCTGGCGCGCCGAAAGGGGACCCGGGTGTGCGGTGGAGGTGAACCGATTGAGCGTTGGGCGCGTGGGAGCCGTATCGAAGAAGAGGCCCCTTGCCTGGGCCCTCTGCGGCATGGGCCGAACGGCTCGGCGTCGGAACGACCGGAGGAACGACAGATGAGGTTGACGCGACCGAAAAGTGCGGCGGTCGGAGCCGTGGCGGTGCTGGGGCTGGCGCTCACGGCCTGCGGGGGCGGTGACGAGCACGCGTCCGGGCACGATGCCACCGACGCGGTGCCGGTGGCCGCGACCGGCAGCCTCGAACACCTCGCGAGCGAGGCGGGCTGCAAGCCGAACATGCAGACGGACGCGGACACGATCCGCCAGGCCATCTGCAAGAACTCCGACGGCAAGTTCGTCCTCGCGACGTTCGCCACCGACCGCGGTCAGGCCGAATGGCTCAGCGGGGCGAAGGACTACGGCGGCTACTACCTCGTCGGCCGCAAGTGGGTCGCCGTCGGCCCGGAGAAGACGGTCGCGGCACTGCAGGACTCGCTCGGCGGGGCCCTGGAGGAGGGATCCGCGCACATGAATCCCGGTGGCAGCCACAACAGCACCGGTCACAGCAGCTGACCGCCTGGCATCGGGCCCGGCTCAGGAAGTCCGGGCGGGCCCGGGGAAGCAAGCGAAAGCCGGCGGTGGGAAATCCCACCGCCGGCTTCCTTATGTGCCTTGTGCTGCCCTGCTCAGTAGGTCACTGGCAGTTCTGACCACTGTTGATGCACTGGACCATCTCGTTCATCGTGTTCTGGTCGAAGAAGTTGATGAAGTCGTTGTGGTCGGTGATCGGCTTGTGCAGCTGGTCCGGGAAGGCGTCCACCGCGAACGGGTTGACGACCTGCCCGTTGTTGATCTGCGGGGCCGCTACGTCGTAGACCAGACGGACCTGAAGCTGCGGGATGGCCTGGAAGCCGTTGGAGCAGCTGCCGTCCTGCTCGACGAAGTCGACGTGCGTCCGGTGGTTGGCGCTGTCGATGTTCTGGCCGTCCCAGCAGCTCTGGAAGAAGGACGTCCGCACCACGGAGCTGCCCTCGGGGCAGATCGGGTACTTGTCCGTCAGCTGACGGTCCTCGAAGCCGGTGCAGCTCCAGTTCGTGTTGGCGTTGTTCAGGCCGTTCACGAAGGACTTGGCGTCACCGGTGATGATGCGCAGGGCAGTCGGCATCGCGACGACATCGCTCGTCTTGTTGCCGACGAACTTCAGCTCTGCCTGGCTGGCCTGGAGGATCGTGCCGACGTTGCCGTCCTGACCGCCACCGGGGGCGTTGGCGTCGATGTCGTTCTGACCGTCCTGCACACGCAGCACCGGCCAGAAGTACGACGACTTGTCACCCTGGTTCTGGCAGGTCGTGTTGCCGTTGGCCAGGTCCTGGTCGCTCGCGAAAGCGTTGTTGGCCTGGTTGCCGACGTAGTCGTGCTGGTGCTGGGCACCGTTGCTGACACCCGGGGCGACGATCACGTTGTCCGAGTTGCGGTTCTCGTTCTCGTTGGTGCCACAGGCCGTGGTGAACGTGCCCGTCGAACCCGAGTCACCGTTCGCCGGGAGCCCGTTGCCGTTGACGCCCTGCGGGCCGCCGTTCGGCTGGACCTGCGTGATGTCCTGGAAGTCGGCGGCTACCGGGCCGTTGCCGGCCTGACCACCGTTGCCCTGGTCCTGACCGGCGTCGCCGCCCTGGTCCTGGCCGTCATTGCCCTGGTCCTGACCATCGTTGTTCTGGTCCTGACCGTCGTTGTTCTGGTCGCCGCCGTTCTGGTTCCCGCCGTTGTTCTGGTCACCACCGTTGTTCTGGTTGTCGCCGTTGTTGCCGTCGACGACCTCCGGCTGCTCGGCCGGCACACCCGTGCACCCGGCGAGCTGGTCGGCCTGGCCGCCCTTGCCGCCCGCGTTGCGGATGTTGATGTTGATCCGGTCGATGGTGGCCGTCCGCTTGGACTTCAGCGGGCTGAGAATGGCGTTGTCGACGTAGCTGGCATCCCCCGCCTGAGCCTGACGCGTGTCAGCGAGACGCTTGTAGGCATCCGTGACCTGCTGGTCGAGCTTCGACAACTCCTTGGCAACGCTCTTGCGAGCGCCGCGCGGCACATTGGTGAGCTGCTGGCCGACGTCCGGGCAGTCGATCGTCGCAACCTGCGCGGCGGCGGCCTTCGTCTGGTTCTGGGCGCCGGTCTCCTCGTGCGCCGAGGCGTAGAAATTCGCCCAGACCAGGCCACCACCACCGATCGCGAGGGCCGCGGATGCGGCCACGGCGCGAACGGCCAATGGTGAGCGTCGTTTACGTGTGTTGCGTCCCATGGAACTCCTCTGACTTCCTTGCGGGGCTATCGAGGCGCCCGACAGGAGTGAAGCGGCGCCATCAGATACGCGGGGCGTCCCAGGAGTGTTCAGCCGCCTCAGAAATTGGTGAGAGATTCGCGGGACAATTCGACCCCAACTTCACCTGCAATACCGGGAGTTGCGGATCTCTTACAACAAGTGCCCGACCAGGGGGCGGATATCGTCGAACGGGGACGGACATCATCGACTTTCGTGCGCTTTCAACGCCCCTGGTCCAGATAGGCGAGTACCGCCAGGACATGGCGATTGTCGCCGTCCGGCACCGCAAGTCCGAGTTCGGCGAAAATGTTGGACGTGTGCTCGGTGATCGCCCGCTCCGTGACGACAGGATGCCCCGCGATCACCGCGTTCGAACGTCCCCGAGCCATCAGTTACGGGCCTGCGGGGTCACTGACGCGAACACCCGTACCGGGGGGTGGTGCGAGGCACACCCCTGGGTACGGGTGACAGGGTCAACGCGCGGTCGGGGGCGTGTACTTGTACCCGACGCGCCGAACCGTCTGGATCGCCTGCCGGTGCTCCGTACCGAGCTTGCGGCGCAGCCGGGCGATGTGGACGTCGACGGTACGGCCGTCACCGACATGCCCGTAGCCCCACACCGTGGTGACCAACTGGTCGCGGGTGTGCACCCGGTTCGGGTGTGCGACGAGATGGGCGAGCAGCTCGAACTCCAGGTACGTGAGATCCAGCGGCTGCCCGTCGACCTCGGCGGTGCGCTGCACGTTGTCGACGCGTACGAGGGGCCGCCCGCCGTCCGTACCCGGCTGCTCCGGCGCGAGGGCCGGCTCGGGGTCCGGGAGCGCGAACGGCAGTACGGGAGGCTGCTGGTCGGCCGGTACGAGCACCAGGTAGCCGATCATCGGCGGCTGGCCCGGCAGCGTGGGCAGCGTGTGCGGGGGAGCCGGCAGCCAGGTGGCGCCCGGCGGCAGGAAGTCCGTGACGTCGACCACCTCGTCCCGGTCGACGGCACGCAGTCGGTGCCGTGCGGAGCCGTTGGGGGACGCGGGGGCCGGGGAGAGGGGAGAGACGGGAGAGAGGGAACGAGTGGTGGTCGCCATGAGAGGTCAGCTCTTTCGCGCGAGGAGGTCGTCTGGACTGACGTACGTCGACTGCGCGCTGGCCGAAGGCCGGGAGGTACGGCGTTAGAGGGCCGGCGCGTTCATCGCGCGACAACACACCCGGTCGAAGTCATGGTGCTGACGGGAAGGCCAGAAGGGCTCGAGGTCGTGACGACCTGTCGCGAGGTACTTCTGGAAGCTGGCCATGGTCCCTATTGAAGCAGAGAAGGGGGGAAGCAGAGAAGGGGTGTCCACCGTGTGGTGGACACCCCTTCTCACTATCTGGTCAATCCGGCGATCAGACCTGGCCGGCCTTCTCCAGGGCCTCGCAGCAGGTGTCGACGATGAGCCGCGTCACGAGGTACGGGTCGACGTTGGCGTTCGGGCGGCGGTCCTCGATGTAGCCCTTGCCGTCCTGCTCGACCTGCCACGGGATACGGACCGAGGCGCCACGGTTGGAGACACCGTACGAGTACTCGTTCCACGGGGCGGTCTCGTGCAGACCGGTCAGGCGGTCGTCGATGCCGGCGCCGTAGTGCTTGACGTGGTCGAGCGGCTTCGAGCCCTCACCGAGGGACTCGCACGCGGTGATGATCGCGTCGTAGCCCTCGCGCATCGCCTTCGTGGAGAAGTTGGTGTGCGCACCGGCGCCGTTCCAGTCGCCCTTCACCGGCTTCGGGTCCAGCGTCGCGGAGATACCGAAGTCCTCGGCGGTGCGGTAGAGCAGCCAGCGGGCGATCCACAGCTGGTCGGAGACCTCCAGCGGGGAGACCGGGCCGACCTGGAACTCCCACTGGCCGGGCATGACCTCGGCGTTGATGCCGGAGATGGCGAGACCGGCCTTGAGGCAGTTCTCCAGGTGGGCCTCGACGATCTCGCGACCGAAGATCTCGTCGGCGCCGACACCGCAGTAGTAACCGCCCTGGGGGGCCGGGAAGCCGCCCTCGGGGAAGCCCAGCGGGCGGGAGCCGTCGAAGAAGGTGTACTCCTGCTCGATGCCGAAGATCGGCTCCTGAGCGGCGTACTTCGTGGCCACCTCGACCAGCGCGGCACGCGTGTTGGACGAGTGCGGCGTCATGTCGATGTCGAGGACCTCGCACATGACGAGGATGTCGTCACCGCCACGGATCGGGTCCGGGTAGGAGGAGACAGGCTTGAGCACGCGGTCCGAGGAGTGCCCCTCGGCCTGGTTCGTGGAAGACCCGTCGAAGCCCCAGATCGGCAGCTCGGCGCCCTTGGCGTCGTCGGCCAGAATCTTGGTCTTGGAGCGGAGCTTGGCCGTCGGCTCGGTGCCGTCGATCCAAATGTACTCAGCCTTGAAGGTCACGGGACCATCCTTCGGGGTGGGTCTAGGCGCACTTGCGGGTGCTGCGGCGCTGCGGCACTGGGGCGCCGCTTCCTGTTACCCGCGAGCCTGTCAACAGGCGATTTCCCGATCATTGCTCGAATGTGAACCCCGTGTTACCTGGTGTTCTTGTGGCGCGTTTCACGTGCGGAGGACGGCAGGGAGGGTTGGGGGAGGGGCGGAGGAGAACTGAGGGCCCCTGAGGGGAAGCGGCGCCGGATACTCGTATGCGAAGGGGTTGAGCGGGACCCCGACGGACGACGCACCCGCACACGGAAGGGCCCTGCCACCCCTGGCCGAGAGCGACAGGACCCCATTCCGAGCAGATGTCGACGCTGGAACCTCACCCCACCTTCTCGATCAGCGCCCGGCGGATCAGGAACTTGCCGGGCTCGCGGACCTGCTCGAAGGCCGCGTTGTTGAGGAGGGCGCAACTGCCGGAGACCGAGGTGACCTGCACCGTCGTGGACTTGTTGTTGTCCAGGTTGGTGACGCGCAACGTGGTCCCGGCGGGGAACTGGTTGCTGGACGCGGCGGGCGCACCGGCCTCCCCGGAGAGGGTGACGGTGGACCCGGTGCAGACCTGCTGCCCGTTGGCGGGCGCGGCAGGGGCGGCGGGCGCCGCGGGCGAGGCGGTCTGAGCCGGCGACGGGGCCTGAGTGACAGGCTGCGCGGCGGGCGGCGTGACCTGGGAGTCCTGAGCCGACTCCCCAACCACACACCCGGACGCTTCCTGCTGAACCTTGATCTGTGCGATGACCGCTTCACGGTTGGCGATCCGGGCGGCCGACTGGGCGTCCGGACTGGCCTTCTGCCCCGCGATGAAGCTCTGGTTGTTGCCGAGGGCGGTGGCGAGCCCCTGACAGACGGTCGAATCGGCGGCGGTCTGCGCCGCGTTGGAGGTGGCCGCCATGGCAAAGGCACCACCGCCAGCCACCGCCACGGCACTGACCAACAGCGCGAGCTTCTTCTTCGTACCGACAGTTCTCCTACGCGACATGCGCGCCTCCTGAAGAGATAGGGGAGCGGACGCCGCTATGTACGAGATACCGAACGGTGTTACTCAGCGGTTACGGAAGCCACCGAAGTAACGTACGTCACACGGCTGGACGCCGGGACAAAGCATCCTGCACAGCGTCGTCAGTTCGCGCGACAACGGCACTCCCGTCATCGGCGGTGATGATGGGCCGCTGAATGAGCCGAGGATGCGCGACAAGCGCGGCAACCCACCGCTCCCGATCCGCCTCCTCCCGCCCCCACTCCCGCACCCCCAACTCCTTGGCGACGGCTTCCTGGGTCCGGGTGATGTCCCAGGGTTCGAGCCCGAGCCGTTCGAGTACGTCGAGAATCTCGCCCTCGCTGGGCAGCTCCTCCAGATAGCGCCGGACGGTGTATTCGGCACCCGCGGCGTCGAGCAGCGACAGCGCTCCGCGGCACTTCGAACAGGCCGGGTTGATCCAGATTTCCATGGGGCCCACGGTACGCGAGAGGCCTTGTGGCCAGGCCCTTTTGTCAGTGCCAGGCAGTAGAATGGGATAAGTGTTCGAGGGTGTCGCCGGGCGTTCCGGCGACACCCTGACCGCGACAGGAGGATGCCTGTGCCCGCTGCCGCTCTCAAGCCGTCGCCCACCCAGTCCACCGCCAGGAGGGGGGTCCTGCTCGAACTGCCGTACGCCCCCGTGGAGAAGCGCCCGCTGCCGCCGGGCCGCCCCCGCGAGTGGTACGTCACCCACAACCGCCGCCTCAAGGCGATGCGGTTGGCGATCGCCCTGCTCGACTCGGGCGTCTACATGCCGAACCAGGCCCGCAACGAAACGATCCGCAGCGCGGCAAACCTGATCGGCATCCACCCCCCGTCGGACACGACATGCCACATGGTCCGAGCGCTGATGCGCTACTCCCGCTGAACAAGCGGCCGGACGGGCTGGATCTTTCAGCCCGTCCGGTGCTGGAGAACAAGGCCAGCCATCCCAGCCCGTCCGGCGTTTGAGGACGAGGCCGTTCAGGCCGAAGGGGGGTCTGGGGGCGCAGCCCCCAGGAACGGGATGGGACGGGTAGGGGCGGCGGGGGCGAAAAAAACCAGCCCCCCACCCCTCACGC
>NZ_JBSFDA010000286.1:0-7593 GCF_053593675.1 Streptomyces sp. NPDC002156
TGCGGTCCGGTGAGGGAGGTTTGGTGCGCACGTATGTGCAGCGTGAAGGCTACCCCGCGCAGCCCGGCCCGCTGTCATCCGCACCCGCCCTCACCGGCCTCACCATTCGAGCACCCACGGCTTCCCGCTCCCCGCGAAGTGCCCCACGTTGACGCACTCCGTGGCACCGACCCGCATCCGCCGGGCCAGCGGTTGGTGGACGTGACCGAACAGCGCGTACCGGGGGCGCGTGCGCCGGATCGCGTCCAGCAGAGCGCGGCTGCCGCGCTCGAAGCGGCGCGCGACCGTGTCGTACACCAGCTCCGGCACCTCCGGCGGGATGTGCGTGCACAGCACGTCGACCTCGCCGAGCGCCTCGACCTTCGCCGCGTACTCCTCGTCGCTGATCTCGTACGGCGTGCGCATGGGGGTGCGCAACCCGCCGCCGACGAAGCCGAAGACCCTCCCGCCGATCTCCACCCGCTCCCCGTCCAGGATCCGCGTGCCCGGGCCGGCGTACTCCGGCCAGAGTGTCGGCATGTCGACGTTGCCGTAGGTGGCGTACGTCGGTGTCGGGAACGCGGCGAACAGTTCGGCGTACTGCTTGCGCACCGCCTTCTCGATGGCCGTCGCCCGGTCCGTGCCGATGCCCGCCCACAGCCGGGCCCCGAACTCGCGCGCCTCCTCGAAGCGGCGGGCCGTGCGCAGTGCCACGAGGCGGCCGGCGTTCTCCGCGCCGAAGAGGTCGGGGAAGATGCCGCGCGAGTGGTCGGCGTAGTCGAGGAAGAGGACCAGGTCGCCCAGGCAGATCAGCGCGTCCGCGCCCGCACCGGCCGCGGCCAGGTCCCGCGCGTTGCCATGCACGTCGCTGACCACATGAATGCGCGTCGTCTTCTCATGTGGGTTACCCCGCGGTGTGGGTGCCATGGCGATCAAGGGTAGGCGTGTGCGGCATGCGTGAACAGGACAGGGGGGTCCCCGACGGTTACTGGTCAGTCAAGAAAACCGTGCACTACTGTGCGTAAAAGACACCAACCCGTGTGACGCCGCGAACATCTCGCCGGACCCCCCTGTCGTACCAGCCATACCGACGGGTAACGTCCGGGCAGTCCAGTCGTGCTCAGGATTTCAACTACGAGGTCCAGGAGCACTTGCCCGAGCCATGGACCGCACCGTCGCATCGCACAACGTCGTGGCGCCGGCGCCCTATGAGGAGCAGCAGTCTTGCGCGAGTTCAGCCTTCCGGCTTTGTACGAGGTCCCCGCGGACGGAAATCTGACCGACATCGTCCGTCGAAACGCCGCGCAGCATCCGGATGTCGCCGTCATCGCCCGCAAGGTGGGCGGCGCCTGGCAGGACGTGACGGCCACCACCTTCCTCGCCGAGGTGCAGGCCGCCGCGAAGGGCCTCATCGCCTCCGGGATCGAGCCGGGCGACCGGGTCGCCCTGATGTCCCGTACGCGCTACGAGTGGACGCTGCTCGACTTCGCGATCTGGTGCGCGGGCGCGGTGACCGTGCCGGTGTACGAGACCAGCTCCGCCGAGCAGGTGCAGTGGATCCTCAGTGACTCGGGGGCCACCGCGATCATCGTGGAGCTGGACGGCCACGCGGCCTCCGTCGAGTCGGTGCGCGACCGGCTGCCCGCGCTGAAGCACGTCTGGCAGATCGACGCCGGTGCGGTGGAGGAACTGGGGCGGGCCGGCAAGGACGTCAGCGACGCGGCCGTCGAGGAGCGCGGTTCGTTCGCCAAGGCCGACGACCCGGCGACCATCGTCTACACGAGCGGTACGACCGGCCGGCCCAAGGGCTGTGTACTCACCCACCGCAGCTTCTTCGCGGAGTGCGGGAACATCGTCGAGCGGCTGCGGCCCCTCTTCCGTACCGGCGAGTGCTCCGTCCTTCTCTTCCTGCCGCTCGCGCATGTCTTCGGACGGCTCGTGCAGATCGCGCCGATGATGGCGCCGATCAAGCTGGGCCTCGTCCCGGACATCAAGAACCTCACCGACGAACTGGCCTCGTTCCGGCCGACGTTGATCCTCGGTGTGCCGCGCGTCTTCGAGAAGGTCTACAACTCGGCGCGGGCCAAGGCGCAGGCGGACGGCAAGGGCAAGATCTTCGACAAGGCCGCGGACACGGCCATCGCGTACAGCCGGGCGCTGGACGACCCGTCGGGCCCGTCGTTCGGTCTGAAGATCAAGCACAAGACCTTCGACAAGCTCGTCTACAGCAAGCTGCGCAACGTCCTCGGCGGCAAGGGCGAGTTCGCCATCTCCGGCGGCGCCCCGCTCGGCGAGCGGCTCGGGCACTTCTTCCGGGGCATCGGCTTCACGGTCCTGGAGGGCTACGGCCTCACCGAGTCCTGTGCCGCCACCGCGTTCAACCCCTGGGACCGGCAGAAGATCGGCACGGTCGGCCAGCCGCTGCCCGGCTCGGTCGTGCGCATCGCCGACGACGGCGAGGTGTTGCTGCACGGCGAGCACCTGTTCAAGGAGTACTGGAACAACCCGGGCGCGACGGAAGAGGCGCTGGCCGACGGCTGGTTCCACACCGGCGACATCGGCACCCTCGACGAGGACGGCTACCTCCGGATCACCGGCCGCAAGAAGGAGATCATCGTCACCGCGGGCGGCAAGAACGTCGCCCCGGCCGTGATCGAGGACCGGATCCGTGCGCACGCGCTGGTCGGGGAGTGCATGGTGGTGGGCGACGGGCGGCCGTTCGTGGGCGCGCTGGTCACCATCGACGAGGAGTTCCTGGGCCGTTGGGCCGCCGAGCACGGCAAGCCGGCCGGTTCCACCGCGGCGTCGCTCGCCCATGACCCGGATCTGCTCGCGGCGATCCAGGGCGCGGTCGACGACGGCAACGCCGCGGTGTCGAAGGCGGAATCGGTGCGGAAGTTCCGCATTCTGGCCTCCCAGTTCACCGAGGAGTCGGGCCACCTGACGCCGTCACTGAAGCTCAAGCGGAATGTGGTGGCCAAGGACTTCGCGGACGAGATCGAGGCGATTTACCGGGGGTGAGTGCCCCATGGGACAGGTAGTTCTTTGAGTGCGGGTCGGTGAGGGCTGGTCGCGCAGTTCCCCGCGCCCCTGAAAGGGGCGCTCATGTCGCCGTGTCTTCCACCAGCACCCGCGCCATCGTCCGTTCCGCGAGCGCCGTGATCGTCACGAACGGGTTGACCCCGATCGAGCCGGGCACCAGTGAGCCGTCGGTGATGTACAGCTTCGAATACCCCTTCACGCGCCCGTAGTTGTCGGTCGCCTTGCCCAACACGCAGCCGCCCAGCGGGTGGTAGGTGAAGTCGTCGGCGAACACCTTGTTGCCGGAGCCGAACAGGTCGTACCGGTAGATGGTGGAGTTCGCCGCGTTGATGCGGTCGAACAGCTTCTTGGCCATGGCGACGGACACCGCGCTCTGGGCGGCGGTCCAGCCCAGCCGCGCCGAGTCGGTCGCCGAGTCGTAGGTGAAAGACGCCCGCTGCGGGTTCTTGGTGATCGCCAGATAGAGACTCACCCAGTGCTCCAACCCCGTTGGCAGCGGGGCGATTTCGGCGAAGACGGGGTTGTCGGCGTTGGCCCAGTCGTCGATGCCCATCACCGGCATCGTCGACTGATTGGCACCGACCGTGTCCCACAGGTGGTTGGCGCGTCCGAGCATCACATTGCCGTTGGTCCCCCAGCCGGTCCCGACGCTGGCGTCGAGCGCGGGCAGGGCGCCCGTCTCCCGGGCCCGGACGAGGAGTTCGGTGGTCCCGACGCTGCCGCCGCCGAGGAACAGATAGGTGCACCCGTACTGCTTGGTCTGGACGACCGCGCCGGTGTCGTCGATCCGGTCGGCGGTCAGGACGTACGTCCCGTCGGCGGCCCGGGTGATCGCCCTGACCCGCTCCATGGTGGTGATGGTGACGTTGCCGGTGCCGAGCGCGGAGGCGAGGTACGTCTTGTCGAGGCTGCGCTTGCCGTGGTTGTTGCCGTAGATGACCTCGCCGGCGAGCGCGGACTTGGTGGCGGTGCCTGCCGCCTCGCGCTGCATGTAGCCGAAGTCGTAGACGCTCGGTACGAAGGTGGTCTTCAGGCCGGTGTTCTGGGCGTGGGCGCGGGAGATCCGGGAGAAGCGGTACCACTCCGTGGACTCGAACCAGGCGGGGTCGACGTTGTTGACGCCGAGCATCGCCCGGGCGCGCGGGAAGTAGGTCGCGTACATCTCGGTGGCGTTGACACCGGGGAACTGCTCGGCGAAGTACGACTGGAGCGGGGTGACGGCCATGCTGCCGTTGACCAGCGAACCGCCGCCGACGCCCCGCCCGAGGAACACGGACATGTTGTTGTAGTGCACGCGGTCCAGGGCGCCGGGATAGGGGGTGATGTCCTTGTTGACGACGTCCAGCCACAGGAAGCTGGCGAGGGGCGCCTCGGTACGGGTCTTGAACCACATGGAGCGCTTGTCGGGGGCGGAGGTGGAACAGAAGATCTTGCCGTCCGGGCCCGCCGTGTTCCAGAGGCGGCCCATCTCGATGACGAGGGTGCGGATGCCGGCCTGACCGAGACGGAGGGCGGCGACAGCACCCCCGTACCCGGAACCGATGACGATCGCGGGGGCTGATTCGACCGCGGCGGGCTCGACGGCCTGGGCCGACTGGAGGCCGACGCGGGTGAATCCGAGAGCGGCGGCCGTCTGGAACGCGGCCATGCCCAGTATTTGACGTCTCGTCAGCTGATGCTGCATCAGCTGACGGTGTATCAGCTTTTCTGTCATGCTCGCAGCATCGGCGGAAATTCACCTTCCGCCTAGTAGGTGCGGACCTTTGCGCACCTACGTATTGGGCACTCCGGACGCAGGCGTCACAGCAGCGTCTTCAGCCCCTCCGCCAGCAGGTCCCAGCGCCATCTCTCCTCGACCCAGGCCCGTCCCCGCTCCCCCATCCGGGCGCGCAGTTCGGCGTCGCCGAGCAGGACGGTGATCCGGTCGGCGGCCTCCTCCACGGAGCGGCCGGGCACCACCCAGCCGGTCTCGCCGTCCAGGACGGCGTCCGGCGCGCCCCCGGAGTCACCGGCGACCACGGGCAGTCCCGTCGCGGACGCCTCCAGGTACACGATCCCGAGCCCCTCGACGTCCAGACCGCCCCGGCGGGTCCGGCACGGCATCGCGAAGACGTCCCCGGCGCCGTAGTGGGCGGGCAGCTCGGCCCAGGGCACCGGCCCGGTGAAGCGGACCGAGTCGGCGACCCCGGTCTCGTGCGCGAGCTTGCGCAGCTCCCGCGCGTAGGGCCCGCCGCCGACGATCAGCAGCACCGCCTCCGGCTCGGCGGCGAGGATGCGGGGCATGGCCAGGATCAGCGTGTCCTGCCCCTTGCGCGGAACCAGCCGCGAGACGCACACGACGACGGGCCGGTCGGTGAGCCCGAGCCGCGCGCGGACGGCCGCACCCCCCGACTTCGGATGGAAGGTCTTCTCGTCGACCCCGGGCGGCAGTTGGACCATCCGCCGAGCGGCCTGCGGGGTGAGCGCGCCGGCGATCCGCGACCGCGTGTACTCGCCCAGGTAGGTGATCGTGTCCGTCGACTCGCCGATCCTGCGCAGCAGTTGACGCGCCGCCGGCAGCTGCGCCCACCCGGCCTCGTGGCCGTGGGTCGTCGCCACCAGCCGCTCGGCGCCTGCCTTGCGCAGGGCCGGCGCCATCAGCCCGAGCGGCGCCGCCGCCCCGAACCACACCGACGTACAGCCGTGTTCACGCAGCAGCCCGACGGCCCGCGCGGTGACCGCGGGCGTCGGCAGCAGCATCGTCGTCCGGTCCCGTACGACGGTGAAGGGCTGCTCGGCGTCGAAGGCGGCGGTGGCCCGGACGCCCTCGTGGCCGCGCTTCCAGGTGGAGGCGTAGACGACGAGCTGTGCGGGGTCGAGCCGCAGCGCCATGTTGTGCAGGAACGCCTGGATACCGCCCGGCCGGGGCGGGAAGTCGTTCGTCACGATCAGGGTCTTGTGCATCGCCGCCGACCCTACCGAACCGCCCCCCGCACCCTCCCAGAACCCTCACAGATGTCAGGCCCCGTTTGATGGCATTCGCACAGCAGAGCGGGAGATCATGGCCGCTCACCGGTTGACGCGCACGCGCACCGCAGGGCGAGCAGGTGGCACGAACAGGGGTTCAGGTGGACATCGCTGGCGGAGACCGGCCGCGGCTGCCCATGGCGCTGCTGGGCACCTGGGGCCTGACCCGGCTGCTCCTGCTGCTGTTCGTGTTCAAGGTGTTCGTCTTCCCGGGCCCGGACGTCACGAGCGACGTCTCGGTGATCTACCACGGCTGGTACGAGGTGCTGCGCGAGGGCACCTTCCCGCTGGCCGACGTCACCTGGCAGTACCCGCCCGCCGCCGCCCTGGCGATCCTCTCCCCCGCGACCCTGCCCTTCCTGTCCTACGCGCAGGCGTTCTTCGTCCTGGCGTTCCTCGCCGACCTGGTAGTCCTGTCCCTCCTCCTCTACGCGGGCGTGCGCGCCGGCCGGACGCTGCGCGGCGCCTGGGTGTGGGTGGTGGGCGTACCGCTGCTCGGCCCGACCGTGTACGCCCGGTACGACGTGATGGTGACCGCCGTGGCGGTGGCCGCGCTGCTCGCGGGTGCCCGGCATCCGCGTCTCATGGGCGCCCTGGCGGCCTTCGGGGCGCTGCTGAAGGTCTGGCCCGCGCTGCTGCTCGTAGGGGCCGTACGACGCCGGGCATGGGCCTCGGCGGCGGTCACGGCAGCGGCGCTGGCGTCGGCGTTCGCGATGACGATGCCCGGCGCCTTCGCCTTCCTGACCTTCCAGGGCGACCGGGGCACCGAGGTGGAGTCGCTGGGCGCCCTCGTCTTCCATGTGGGCCGACACTTCGGCTGGGAGGGCCAGGTGGCGCTGAACTACGGCTCGATCGAGTTCCTGGGCCCGTTCGTGAACACGGTGAGCACGGTGGCGTTGCTGCTGACGGTGGTCGCCTTCGGCTGGCTCCTGCTGTGGCGCCTGTGCGCGACCCGCTTCCACTCCCACACCCTCGCGGACGCGGCGTTCGTGGCGGTGCTGCTGTTCACGGTGACCAGCCGAGTCATCAGCCCCCAGTACATGGTGTGGCTGGTGGGCCTGGCGGCGGTCTGCCTCTGCTTCCGCGCGAGCACGATGGTGTTGCCGGCCGCCTTGGTGGTGATCGCCTGCCTGGTGACGGTCCTGGAGTTCCCCATCGGCTTCGCCCACGTGGTCGCCAGCGACACCTACGGCATGACCCTCCTGTTCACCCGCAACGGCCTCCTGGCAGTCGCGGCCCTGACGGCGTCCCTGGAACTCTGGCGCACAACGGTCCCGCCCCGCCGGGCCCCACTCCCCCCGATCGCGGACCGGCAGCCCCAGGAGAAGGAGCCCCTGGGCTCGCCCTGAAGTTTCTCGCCCCCGCCGCCCCTACCCGTCCCATCCCTCGGGGGCTCCGCCCCCGAACCCCGTATCGCGCTGAACGCGCTCGTCCTCAAACGCCGGACGGGCTGGAAATGCGGGCCGGTGCTTTCTTTGCCCCGCATGAACGGCTCGATCCTCGTCGGTCTGGCAATCGCAGGCACGGTCGGCGCACTCGCGTACCCCGTGTTCTACTCGTACCCGC
>NZ_JBSFDA010000287.1:0-7574 GCF_053593675.1 Streptomyces sp. NPDC002156
GGACAAGGCCCGTTCAGGGCCGGAGCGGGGGTCTGCCGTCGCAGCCCCCAGGGATGGGACGGGTAGGGGCGGCGGGGGCGAAGAAACAACCCCCGACCCCCTAATCCACCTCAGCCACCGCCTCCGCGAACTGCGCCTTGTACAGCCGCGCATAAGCCCCGTCCGCCCCCAACAACTCCCCGTGCGCCCCCTGCTCCACGATCGCCCCGTTCTCCATCACCAGAATCGTGTCCGCATCCCGAATCGTCGACAGCCGATGCGCGATCACGAACGATGTCCGCCCATGGGCGAGTTTCGCCATCGCCTTCTGGATGAGGACCTCCGTCCGCGTGTCCACCGAACTCGTCGCCTCGTCCAGCACCAGGATCACCGGATCCGACAGGAACGCTCGCGCGATAGTGATCAACTGCTTCTCACCCGCGCTCACCCCCGTCCCCTCGTCGTCGATCACGGTGTCGTACCCGTCCGGCAACGTCCGGATGAACCGATCCGCGTGCGCCGCCCGCGCCGCCTCCTCGATCTCCCCGCGCGTCACCTCACGCTCCCGCGCGGCCCCGTACGCGATGTTCTCCGCGATGGTCCCGCCGAACAGCCAGGTGTCCTGGAGCACCATCCCTATCCCGGCCCGGAGTTCCTCCCGGGACATGGCCGCGATGTCCACCCCGTCGAGGGTGATCCGGCCGCCGGACACCTCGTAGAACCGCATCAGCAGGTTCACCAAGGTCGTCTTCCCGGCCCCCGTAGGCCCGACGATCGCCACCGTGTGCCCCGGCTCCACCGCCAGCGACAGATCCTCGATCAGCGGCTTCTCCGGGTCGTACCGGAACGACACATGCTCCAGCGAGACCAGCCCCCGCAGCTCCTCCGGCCGCACCCCCGGCACCGGATCGGCCTGCTGCTCCTCCGCGTCCAGCAGCTCGAAGACCCGCTCGGCCGAGGCCACCCCGGACTGCACCAGGTTCGCCATCGACGCGACCTGCGTCAGCGGCATCGAGAACTGGCGCGAATACTGAATAAAAGCCTGCACATCGCCGATCGACAACGCGCCCGAAGCGACCCGCAACCCACCCACCACGGCCACCAGCACGTAGTTGAGGTTCGACACGAAGAACATCAGCGGCTGCATGACCCCGCTGTTGAACTGCGCCTTGAACCCCGCCTCGTACAGCGCGTCGTTCTGCTCGGCGAACTGCTGCGCCGACTCGTCCTGGCGTCCGAACACCTTCACCAGGGTGTGCCCGGTGTACATCTCCTCGATGTGGGCGTTCAGCTTGCCGGTGGTCCGCCACTGCTGCACGAAGTGCGGCTGCGACCGCTTGCCGATGCGCGTGGCGACGTAGAACGACAGCGGTACGGTCACCAGCGCGACCAGTGCCAGCAGCCACGACACCCAGAACATCATCGCCAGTACGCCGACGATCGTCAGCAGTGAGTTGATGAGCTGGCCCAGCGACTGCTGGAGCGTCTGCCCGATGTTGTCGATGTCGTTCGTCGCCCGCGACAGCACCTCACCGCGCTGGCGTTTGTCGAAGTACGACAGCGGCAGCCGCGACAGTTTCGCCTGGAGGTCCTCGCGCATCCGGGACACGGTCCGGTTGACCGCCCGGTTCACCAGCCGGGTGGCCACCAGCATCAGCAACCCGGAGAAGAGGAAGACGACGAGGGCCAGCCCCAGCACCTCACCCACCGCACCGAAGTCGATGCCCTTGCCCGGCGTGAAGTCCGTACCGGAGAGCATGTCGGCCGCGCCGCCCTCGCCGCGTTCCCGCATCCCGGCGAGAACCTCGGCCTTCGTACTCCCGCTGTCGAACTGCCGTCCGATGATGCCGGCGAAGACCAGGTCGGTCGCCCGCCCCAGGATCTTCGGGCCCACCACCGACAGGCCCACGCTCACGAACACCGCGAGCAGCATCACGTACATCGTGGCCCGTTCGGGCCTGAACTGGGCGAGGAGTCGTTTGCCCGACTCCTTGAAGTCCAGTGAGTGGTGGTCGGGTCCGGTGCCCGCCATCATGCGCCCCATGGGCCCGGCCATCAGGCAGCCTCCGCTTCCGTGAGCTGGGACAGGACGATCTCGCGGTAGGTCTCGTTGTCCGCCATCAGCTCGTGGTGGCGGCCGGTGCCGACGACCAGGCCCTCGTCGAGGACGATGATCCGGTCGGCCTCCCTGATCGTGGACACCCGCTGGGCGACGATCACGACGGTCGCCTCGGCGGTCTCGCGCGCGAGAGCCGTCCGCAGGGCCGCGTCCGTGGCGTAGTCGAGCGCGGAGAAGGAGTCGTCGAAGAGGTAGATCTCGGGCCGCTGGACCAGGGTTCGGGCGATGGCGAGCCGTTGTCGCTGGCCGCCCGACACGTTCGTACCGCCCTGGGCGATCGGCGCGTCGAGCCGGCCCTCCAGCCGCTCGACGAACCCCTTGCCCTGCGCCACCTCCAGTGCGCGCCACAGATCCTCGTCCGTGGCGTCCGGATTCCCGTACCGCAGGTTGGTCGCCACGGTCCCCGCGAACAGATACGGCTTCTGCGGCACCAGCCCCACCGTCCGCGCCAGCAGCCTCGGCTCCACGGTGGCCACGTCCACGCCGTCGACGAGCACCTCCCCGTCGGTGGCGTCGAACAACCGTGGTACGAGCCCCAACAGCGTCGACTTCCCACTCCCCGTGGACCCGATCACCGCGGTCACCTCACCGGGCCGCGCCACCAGGTCGACGGACCTCAGCACCGGCTCCTCGGCGCCCGGGTAGCGGAACCCGGCCCCCCGGATCTCCAGATGCCCGTGCCGCCGCAGCTCGACGACGGGGCTGGTGGGCGGCACCACACTGGACGACGTACCGAGAACCTCCTGGATGCGTTCGGCGCACACCTCCGCGCGCGGCACCATCATGAACATGAAGGTGGCCATCATCACGGACATGACGATCTGCATCAGATAGGCGAGGAACGCGGTTAGCGCCCCGATCTCCATCTCACCGCTGTCGATGCGATGCGCACCGAACCACACCACCGCGATGGACGAGATGTTGACGACGGTCATGACGATCGGGAACATCAGCGCGAGCAGCCGCCCGGTGCCCAGCGACACCTCGGTCAGCTCGGCGTTCGCCTTCCGGAACCGGTCCTTCTCGTACTCGTCCCGAACGAAGGCCCGGATCACCCGGTTGCCGGTGATCTGCTCGCGCAGCACCCGGTTGACGGTGTCGAGCCGCACCTGCATCGACCGGAACATCGGCCGCAGCCGCCGCACGATCAACGTCACACAGATGCCCAGCACCGGTACGACGGCGATCAGCACGCCCGACAGCGGCACATCCAGGCCCAGCGCGAGCACGATGCCGCCGACGCACATGATCGGCGCCGACGCCATCAGCGTGAACGTCATCAGCGCGAGCATCTGCACCTGCTGGACGTCATTGGTCGTACGGGTGATCAGCGAGGGCGCGCCGAACTGCCCGACCTCGCGCGCCGAGAACGACTGCACCCGGTCGAAGACGGCCGCGCGCACGTCCCGGCCGAGCGCCGAGGCCGTACGGGCGCCGTAGTACACGGCACCGATGTTGCAGACGACCTGCACCAGCGAGATGCCGATCATCAGGGAGCCGAGGGTCAGGATGTGGCCCGTGTCGCCCTTCACCACACCGTCGTCGATGATGTCCGCGTTGAGCGTGGGCAGATAGAGGGTGGCGCAGGTCTGCAGGAGCTGGAGCAGCACGAGCAGGCCGATGGGTTTCTTGTACGGCTGTAGGTAAGTGCGGAGAAGTCGTATGAGCACGCTGAATCTCTCGGAGTCGGCGGTTTGTCCGTGACGGACGATGGGGAGTGCCCCACGCCCCCATCGTCGAACACTCCACCCGTGTTACTTCAACCGATTAATCCAACAGCGGACCAAGAATCCGACCGCGCCGCGGCTTCCCCTGGGGTCGTTCAGCTACGAAACGCCCCGGGATGGGTCTGCTCCCGCACGGACACGTACTGCTGCCGCACCGCCTGCCCCACCGCCAGCTCCTCACCCGGCTCCAGCACCTGCGCGGTGGCCCCCTGCCAGGCCGGCGGGGTACGCGGGTCGAGCGTCCCCTGCGTCACCCCGAGCGCCCAGGCGGCCTGCCGCGCGGCACCGATGGCCGCGTAGTCGGCGGGCTGCGGTACGACGACCTGCGCCCCGAACAGCATCGGCGCCGCGGCCTGTACGGCGGGCAACTCGGCGGCGGACCCGAGCAGGAAGACACGCTGTACGTCCACCCCCCGCCCCCGCAGCACATCCAAGGCATCCGCGAGCCCGCACAGCATCCCCTCGAAGGCGGCCCGCGCCAGATGCTCGGCCTTCATGGACTCCCGCCGCAGCCCGGCGAGCGTCCCGGCGGTGTGCGGCAGACTCGGCGTCCGCTCACCTTCCAGATAGGGCAGCATGACGAGCCCATGGGCGCCGGGAGTCGACTTCATGGCGAGGTCGGAGAGACTCTCCAGATCACTCAACCCCAGCAACTCGGCGGTCCCCCGCAGAGTCCGTACGGCGTTGAGCGTCGTGACGACAGGCAGATGCAGCCCGGTCGCGTCGGCCAGCGAGGTGATCATCCCGGTCGAGTCGAAGAGCGCCTCGGGGTGTACGGCCATCACGGACCCGGAGGCCCCGAGCGACACCACGACATCCCCGAGCCCGAGGCCGAGCCCGAAGGCGGCGGCCATGGTCTCCCCGGTCCCGGCGGAGATCAGCAGCCCCTCGGGCGTCGTACCGGCGGCATCGGAGGGTCCGAGCACCTCGGGCAGCATCGCCTGACGCCCGAGCGCGAGTTCGACGAGATCACCGCGATAGGTCCCCATGGCGGCGGACCAGTACCCGGTTCCCGAGGCCCCACCCCGGTCGGTGGTCCTCCGCACAGGCCGCCCGAGCAGCTGCCACACCAGCCAGTCGTGCGCCTGCATGAGGACGGCGGTCCGCTGGGCGGCCTCCGGCTCGTTCCGTGCCAGCCAGCGCAGCTTGGTCACCGGCTGCGCGGCCTGCGGCACACACCCCACGGCCTGCGCCCAAGCCTCCCGTCCACCGAGCGCGTCGATCAGATCGGCGGCGGCGACCTGCGCGCGCTTGTCCCCGCCGACCATCGCCGGCCGGACGGTGTTGCCCTGCGCGTCGACCGGCACGAGCGCGTTCTGCTGCGCGGACACACCGATGCACTGCACGCCTTCGAGCAGCCCGCCCCCGGCGGCCTCACCGAGGGAGAGCAGCCACGCCTGCGGATCGACATCGGACGGCCGCCCGCCGCTCCCACCCTCGGCGCCTTCCATCGGATGCGGCGCATAGCCCTGCCGCAGCACGGACCCCGTGTCCGCGTCGCAGACGACGATACGAGTGAAATCGGGCGAACTGTCCAACCCGGCGACTATCCCCATGGCGAAAATTCTGCCGTACGCGGAGAGGTGAACGCGCCGGGTCGCCGTTCCGTTAGGGACAAGCTGTGCGTTGTCGGTGTCCAGGGGGCGTGTGGATACGCCAGATGTGGCGATGCCGACACCCTCGACACCCCAGACACCCCCGCCCCGGGTGGCTCAGGTGTTACTGGTGCCCCAGTCGTCCTCGCCACCTCCCGTGGCGTTGCGCTCACGCAGGGAGCGCACCCGGTCGGCCACGGAGTCGGGCACCCGGTCGCCGACCTTCTCGCTCACGGTGTGGAACGCCTTGCCGGCGAACTCCCGCCCCTGCAGCGCGGCCGACTCGGCGGTGTTGCGGACGGCCGGGTTCTGCGCGAACTGACGGGCGGATTTCTTCAACTGCTCGTAGCGCTCGCGCCCGGCCCGTGTGCCCAGCACGTAACCCAGGGCGAGTCCGGCGACGAACGTGAGCCGGTAGCGCATGACGGCCACCTTTCCTTGACGAGTGTCGAGTGAGGCGAGTGAGACCAGTAGCTGACGAGTGGGACGAGGGGCTGAAGACGGGCGAGGGGTGCACGGCGCGGGGAACCGATTGGCGGAGCACCCCCCTGCTTGCGCTAATGTATGTGTCGCAGCGAGCACACGCCCCCTGGCGAATACCCAGGGAGGTACGTTCGATGCAACGAGGCAATCCTCCGTAGCTCAATTGGCAGAGCAGCCGGCTGTTAACCGGCAGGTTACTGGTTCGAGTCCAGTCGGGGGAGCTTCGGTCTTCCGTAGCTCAATTGGCAGAGCAGCCGGCTGTTAACCGGCAGGTTACTGGTTCGAGTCCAGTCGGGAGAGCACCTGAACGAGGACCCCGTTGGGGTCCTTTTTCATGTCCGGGGGAACCGCGCGAGCCGCGTCAGGGTCCTCATGGTCATGCGAAGTCGACCATCCGAAGCAGGAGATCGTATGAGCGGCTATGCTGCGGCAGACGGCGCGCACAAATGTGCGCGACGCGCCGTAATGGGGCGGTAGCTCAGCCGGTTAGAGCAGCGGACTCATAATCCGTCGGCCGTGGGTTCGAGTCCCACCCGCCCCACCTCGGTGCCCCTTTGCAGGCTTCTGACCTGCGGAAACGTCTCAGCGGGGGTGCGGACTCAGGGTTTTGGGCCGCGGGGCTGAATCCGCTGCTCGTGAGTTCGACTCCGTTGCCATCAGTGTTAGTTGAGATCACTCTGACCTGCGCAGACGTATCAGCCCGCGGCTGGAGGATGGCGTCGTGGGTGGGCTGTGCGAGCGTCTGGACTTCGAATTCTGGACGCTGGCCGGACGCGAGGATTCGGAAGTGGTGTCGCCCTGGGGCCCCTGGGTGTCGGGAGACGGCCCAGGCCGCAGCTGACTGATCGCCAGGCGGCCGGGTCGGTCGGAAGCTCGGTGCCCGTCGGCACGGCGCGAGCTTTACTGCCTGAGGTCGATCGTGCGGACCGGCTGCCCTGTCGTGCGGGCGATGGTTTCGACGTCGCGGTCGTAGTGGAGCAGAGTGAGTCCCGCTTCTTCCGCGGCTGCGGCCACCAGGAGGTCCACCGGGCCCGCGCTGCGGTGTTCTCCCTTGGCGGTCAACCGTTCCTGGATGACGCGGGAGCGGCCGTAGACACCGTCGGGCATGGGGCACCAGGCGTAGTGGGCGTCGAGTCCGTCGTCGCCGAACAGCCACCCGAAGCCGGCCCCCCCTGGCGGCCGTCCAGCAGGCGATGCACGCGCTGACCGCCCGGTACCAGACGGAAGAGGCCCTGGCCATCGACCGGCTGATGCGCTCGACCGACGCCCTGCGGGCACGCAAGCAGGCCAACTACGAGCGTCAGGAACGCTCTCTGTACGCCGCTCTGGCCGAACGCTGGCCCGACCCCGCACGCCAGTCCGAACTCCGCCTCGTCGCCGTCGTCGGCATCGGTGTACTGCGCCTCGCCATCGAGAACTGGGGCCATGACGCGCACCGCGGTCCGCTCTCCGACCACCTGGACGTCGCCTTCGCGACTCTCCAGTCGGCCATGGCGCCGAACGAAGCGCCACCCTCCGACGGCCGCGTAAGTGAGTGACTCCGACCGGGGCAGCCGGCACCCACGGGCCGTCACCCTTGTCGCGGGCACTTGGACACTGCGTCGATCAGCTTGGCATGGGCCCCTGAAGCCGAAGGGTGCGGCGCCTTTTGCGTGAGCCTGACCCCCAGGC
>NZ_JBSFDA010000288.1:0-7427 GCF_053593675.1 Streptomyces sp. NPDC002156
CACCCCCCAGCCCGTCCGGCGCTTGAGGACGAGGCCGTTCAGGCCGACAGCGGGGGTCTGGGGGCGCAGCCCCCAGGGATGGGAACGGGTAGGGGCGGCGGGGGCGAAAAAACCCCACCCCAGGCCAACGCCGTACCCTCACGACCAGACCCGCACCGCGCCCAGGGAGCCCCGTGACAGCCACCCCCTTGCTCTCCGCCCTCACCGCACGAGCCAAGGCAAAGGCCCACACACGCAAGGCCCCCGACACCTGCCCCTGCGGAGCAGACACCCTCGCCGATCGCCCCGACGGCACAGTCGTCCGCCACGCCGACACAGTCGCGAAGGCCCACGCCCCCGACACCACCCCCACAGAACTCACCACCCGCCTCACCACCGCCACCCACCTCCCCGACATCCTCCTGCCCCCGCTCACCCCGACCCCCGTCGACCTGCACGGCAGACTCGTGACGTTCTGGCCGTACGGCACCCCGGTAGACCCGGAGGACCCGGACGCGGCCCCCTGGGAGGAGGCCGCCACCCTCCTCGCCCGCCTCCACCGGACCCCCGCCCCACCCGGCCTGCCGCCGATGCGCGGCCCGGCCAAGGCGGCCCGAGCGATCGCCCGCCTCCGAGCCACCGCCCCCCAGCCGGCCACCGAGCCGGTCCTGCACGCCTGGGCAGCCCTGCCGGCGTGGGCCAAGGCCGAGGCCCCCATGCCGGCCATCCCGGCCCACACAACCCTCTGCCACGGCGACCTCCACCTGGGCCAACTCGTACGCCACCCCGCCCCGAACGGCCCCTGGCTGCTCATCGACGTGGACGACCTGGGCATCGGCACCCCCGCCTGGGACCTCGCCCGCCCGGCCGCCTGGTACGCCTGCGGCCTGCTCCCGCCCGACGAGTGGACCCGCTTCCTGACCGCCTACCGCACGGCGGGCGGCCCGGCCGTACCCGCCGAGGGCGACCCCTGGCCCGCCCTGGACATCGCAGCCCGCGCCCTCACCGTGCAGACGGCGGCCCTGGCGATCGTCAAGGCGACAGCGGCGGACCGCCCACTGGACGACGTACAGCAGGCCGTTGTCGACGCATGTGCCCGGATGGGTTCCGTACCGCCCGAGTTGGCCCACGAATACGCGAAGTAGGGTGCAACCGCACGGAGCCGGACAGAGTCTGTCCAGGCGAGAAGCGAATCAGGATCAAGAACCAGAAGCAGAGCCAAGAAGCAGCACCGACCGGCAGGAGTTGAGCCGAGCATGCAGTGTCCGAAGTGCCACGCCCCGATGCACACGTACAACCGCAACGGAGTCCAGATCGAGCAGTGCAGCGGCTGCCGGGGGATATTCCTCGACTACGGCGAGCTGGAGGCGCTGACCCGCGTGGAGTCCCAGTGGGCGGGTCCCGCAGGGCCGACGCCCCCGGCCCCGCAGGCCTACCCGGCCGCTCCGGCACCCGCCTGGGGTGCCCCGCACGGCGGCCACCACGGCGGCGGCCATGGCGGTCACTACGGCGGCAAGCGCCACAAGAGCTTCGGCCACATGCTGTTCTCCAGCTGACCGGAACCATGAAGAAGCCCCCGACCGTATGAGACGGCCGGGGGCTCCTTGCTGTGTGGACGATACTGGGATTGAACCAGTGACCTCTTCCGTGTCAGGGAAGCGCTCTCCCGCTGAGCTAATCGTCCTCGCTCACCACATGTACTGCGTGCGCGATACTGGGATTGAACCAGTGACCTCTTCCGTGTCAGGGAAGCGCTCTCCCGCTGAGCTAATCGCGCGGAGACCCTTGCGGATCAAGGTCCTTGCGGACCAGTGGACGATACTGGGATTGAACCAGTGACCTCTTCCGTGTCAGGGAAGCGCTCTCCCGCTGAGCTAATCGTCCTTGGAGGTGGAGACGGGATTTGAACCCGTGTAGACGGCTTTGCAGGCCGTTGCCTCGCCTCTCGGCCACTCCACCAGGAGTGCGGGGGTTCGGGAAGATCCCCCTCTTCCTGCGAGCGGACGACCAGGTTCGAACTGGCGACCTCAACCTTGGCAAGGTTGCGCTCTACCAACTGAGCTACGTCCGCATGTCGTTTCGGTGCGCTCTCGCGTCCCGGCGACGAGTTGAACTCTAGCGGATTCCGGGGCCAGCACAAAAACGCGTTTGTGCAGCGTGCTGCGGTGTGCCCGCTCTAAGACATGGTCAGGGCACCCGCAGGACACCCGCCATAGACTCGGCGGTGTGTCCGATCTCGCTCCTCTCGCCCGCTTCGGCGGCCTCGTCGCCACCGGCCTCCTCGATGTCACCAGCGACCCCGAGGCGCTCGACTCCACCGGTTTCTGGGCTGTGTGCGCGGACTACGAGGGCCGTCTGACCTGCGCCCGCTTCCAGGACGTACGAGAGGAACCGGCACCAGCGCCGAGGCCGGTACCGGGGGAGTGGCGGGGCCCGGCCGCCGGTGACTGGACGTCGTCCCTCGACCGCGCCGCGTACACGGCGGGGGTGCGCCGCATCCGCGAGCAGATCGCGGCCGGCGAGGTGTACCAGGCCAACCTCTGCCGCGTACTGTCCGCGCCCGTCGCCCCCGACGCCGACGTGGACGCCCTGACCGCGCTGCTCGCGCACGGCAACCCGGCACCGTACGCAGGAACGATCCGCCTGCCCGCGCGCGGTGTCGAGATCGCCACCGCGTCCCCCGAACTCTTCCTCCGCCGGGTCGGCCGGACCGTCGAATCGGGCCCGATCAAGGGCACCGGACGCACCGAGGCGGACCTTCTGGAGAAGGACTACGCCGAGAACGTGATGATCGTGGACCTGGTCCGCAACGACATCGGACGCGTCTGCGCGACCGGCTCGGTGACCGTCCCCGAACTGTGCGTCGTCGAGAAGCACCCGGGGCTGGTCCACCTCGTGTCGACGGTACGGGGCGAACTGCGCCCGGGGGCCGGCTGGCCGGAGCTGCTCGCGGCGGCCTTCCCGCCCGGCTCGGTCACCGGCGCGCCCAAGTCGAGCGCCCTGCGGATCATCGACGCCCTGGAGACGGCACCCCGGGGCCCGTACTGCGGCGGCATCGGCTGGGTCGACGCGGACCGGGGCACGGGCGAACTCGCGGTCGGCATCCGCACGTTCTGGATCGACCGGGCCGACGGCATGCTGCGCTTCGGCACCGGTGCGGGCATCACGTGGGGTTCGGACCCCGAGGCGGAGTGGCACGAGACCGAACTGAAGGCGTCCCGACTACTCGCGATAGCGTCGGGAGTGTACGAGGCGAAGGACGCGTCCGACACTTTCCAGCGAGGTATTGACCAGTGAAGCTATGGCTCGACGGCGGGCTGCAGGACATCGAGACCGCACGCGTCTCCGTGTTCGACCACGGGCTGACCGTGGGCGACGGCATCTTCGAGACGGTGAAGGCGGTCGACGGCCGGCCGTTCGCACTCACCCGCCACCTGGACCGGCTGACCCGCTCGGCCCGCGGCCTCGGCCTGCCCGACCCCGACCTCGACGAGGTCCGCCGCGCCTGTACGGCCGTACTCGACGCCAATCCGATGCCGCTCGGCCGCCTGCGCATCACGTACACCGGCGGGCACGGCCCCCTCGGCTCCGACCGCGGGGAGCACGGCCCGACCCTGGTCGTCGCCGTCGGCGAATCCGCCCGGCGCCCCGACTCGACCGCCGTGATCACGGTCCCCTGGACGCGCAACGAACGCGGCGCCGTCACCGGGCTGAAGACCACCTCGTACGCCGAGAACGTCGTCGCCCTCGCCAGGGCGCGCGAACAGGGCGCGTCCGAGGCGCTGTTCGGCAACACGGTCGGCCAACTGTGCGAGGGGACGGGGTCGAACGTCTTCGTCGTGCTGGACGGCGAGATCCACACCCCGCCGCTCGCCTCCGGCTGCCTCGCCGGCATCACGCGCGCACTCGTCGTCGAGTGGACGGGCGCCAGGGAGACCGACCTCCCGCCGGCCGCCCTGGCGCAGGCCGACGAGATCTTCCTGACGTCCACCCTGAGGGACGTACAGGCCGTGCATCGCGTCGACGACCGCCAACTCCCGGGCGCACCGGGCCCGGTGACGGCCAAGGCGATGCGGGTCTTCGACGAGCGGGCGGGCGACGACCTCGATCCCTGAGCGAGGCGCAGGATCAAGGAAAGCCGCATTAATGAGGCTGACGCAGGCCGTCGTGAGCGGGTAGAACACCCCTGATGACCACCACCCTGCGGCCGACCGAGCCGTTGCAGCGCGAGGCCGACGGGGCGTGTTCACGCCATTACCAGGTGTGCGTGAACAGCCGCCCTGTCGGCGCGATCCACCTCGCCACCGACCCCTCTTTCGGGGACGCGGTGGCGAAGATCCTGGACCTCCGTATCGACGAACGTGACCGGCGGCGCGGCCGGGCCACGGTGGCCGCGCTCGCCGCGGAGGAGGTGGCGCGCGGCTGGGGCTGTCGGCGCATCGAGGTGGCCGTCCCGGGCGACGCACCGGCGGCGCTGCGGCTCGTGACCGCGCTCGGCTATGTGCTGCGCAACCGCCGTATGGACAAGCCCCTCAGCACCACTCCGCCCGGACTGCCCGCCGGAAGCCGTGGCCGGCCCATGACGGAGGCCGAGTTCGTGGTGTGGGAGGCGGCGGGCAGGCTGGACTACGCGGAGAGCTGGATCCAGCGGGGTGTGCCCGAGGCGGAGGCGCACGCCAAGGCGAAGCGGGACCATGAACGGATGCTGCCGCAGGGCGTGGCCAGCGAGGGCGTGACGCTCAGCGTTCTGGAACACGAGGGCGCCCGGGTCGGGACTCTGTGGCTGGGCTCCCGCGAGGGCCGGGCCTTCGTCTACAAGGTCGAGGCCGACGCGGAACACCGGGGCAGAGGCCACGGCCGCACCCTCATGCTCCTGGCGGAGGCCCAGTCGATCGAGGCGGGCCGGCCGGTCATCTCCCTGAACGTCTTCGCGGGCAACACTCCGGCGGAACGGCTCTACGAGTCGCTGGGGTACGAGACCATCACCCACCACATGTACAAGGACCTGTTGTAGGCGGACGCCCAGGGAAGCGATTCGACGGTCGTCGTTGGTGTCAGGCCTCCTGCTGCCCGGCCAACAGCCGGTCCACGATCTCCTCGATCCGCTCCCGGAGCCCTTCCTGGCTCTTGCCGCCGTCGAGCCGCTCACCGGCGATGACGTACGTCGGCGTGCCGGTCACGCCGATGGCCTTGCCCTCGGCCTGGTCGGCGTCGACGATCAGGATGTGCCGGCCGTCGATCAGCGCGGTGTCGAACTCCTCGGCGTCGAGCCCGAGTTCACCGGCCACCTCGACCAGGAAGGGTTCGCCCCTACGGTCCAGCTCCTCGACCCTGCCGAGCACGGCCTCGACGTACGGCCATGCCTGCCCCTGCTCCGCCGCCTCCTCGGCGGCCTGCGCGGCGGCGAAGGCGTGCTTGTGCTTCTCCAGCGGGAAGTGCCGCAGCCGCAGCTCCAGCCGGTCGCCGTAGCGGGCCCGCAGGGCGCGTACGTCGTCCAGAGCCCTGCGGCAGTCCGGGCACTGGAGTTCGCACCAGACCTCGAGGACAGGGGCGGAGGCTGGGGCAGGAGTGCCGGCGGGCACAGGGGAGGAGTCGCTCATGGCACCAGTTTCCCAGCCGTGGCCGTGGGTGTCGTACGAGGGGACCGGGACCTGTGGAGGAGGCGACCCGGAGATGTCCCTGATGTCGGGCCGGGGCATGGCATCCGGGGGTCCGGGCGGTGCAGGATGGAAGGGACGAAGCGCACCTGTGCGACCGAACCGTGCACCCGTGCGATCCAACCCTGCCTGGAGGACCGGATGATTGCCGAGACCGTCTGTTCCGCCGTCTCCGCGGCCGGCCTGGGCATCGCGGTGGTCACGGCGTACCGCAAGCGTTTTCTCGCGGCTGCCCGTATCGCCGCCTACTCGCTGGTTCCCGTCGGCCTGGTGATGACCGGGGTGGTCGGCTGGCTGGCCGACACCGCCTTCAGTCCCACCGCCTGGGCCGGCTTCGGTGTGCTCGGCGGCGCCTGGCTGCTCTTCACGACCACGCGCGCGGTGGAGCGGCGCAGGGGCGGCAGCCGACAGGAACGCAGAGAAGTGCAGGCCGCGCAGCGTGAGGCGGTGGCCCCGGCGGCCTCGGCGCCCTCACTGGGGCAGGCGCGGGGCAAGGCCTCCCGTCCGGCGGCCCAGCCCGCGGCCAAGCAGCGCGGCGGTGGCGCGGGGGACGACTTCAGCGACATCGAGGCGATCCTCAAGAAGCACGGCATATGACGAACCGCGTCGACTGACGCAGTGATGGCGCACTGAAACGACACAATCGGCCGGGAGGCGACGGAGGTCGCTCGGAAGCGATCATGACTCGCTGCGGACATTACGGAATTCGGCGAACTACCGCACATTCCGGGTGTGTTGATCGCGTAGAGGGTCTCGGCTGCGTCATCATCGCGACGAGATGCTGGACACAACACAGAGCGAGGCCGCGCCGCCGAATGACGAGCCGCGCGGGTGCCTCTTCGCCCTTTCCCAGCCACCGCTGATGATCTTCCTTGCGGTGATCGGGTGTCTGCTGCTCATGGCTTCGTTGCATGATCTGCTGTTGCTGTGAGCTGTACACGCCAGTCCCCGGCGTCACCCGCCGGGGGCTGCGTCAGCACCAAACCTTCCGCACCCGGCCTTCGGGGCCTGTCAGCCGGCCGACTCCTTGCGGCGCGCCCGGTAGGCGGCCACGTGGAGCCGGTTTCCGCAGGTGCGGCTGTCGCAGTACCGCCGGGACCGGTTGCGGGAGACGTCGACGAAGGCCCGCCGGCAGTCCGGGGCCTCGCAGCGCCGCAGCCGTTCCTGCTCGCCGGCGACCACGAAGAACGCGAGGGCCATTCCGCAGTCGGCGGCGAGGTGGTCGGCGATGGACGCGCCGGGCGCGAAGTAGTGCACATGCCAGTCGTAGCCGTCGTGGTCGGTGAGCCGGGGCGTGGTGCCCGCGGCGGCGACCAGCTCGTTGATGAGCGCGGCGGCGGTTCGGGCGTCCTGGGCCGCGAAGACTCCGGCGAATCTGCCACGGATCCTGCGCACGGCGGCGAGATCGATCTCCGACAGTGTGCCGACTTCGCTTATGTCGTGCTTTCGTACGAAATCTTCGAGCGCGTCGACATCGGGCAGCCCGTCCGTCGTGTCGTCGTCCGGCACGGTGTTCACCAGATCGACCACGGTGTCGAGGGCGCACCGGGTGTCGTGGGTGATCAGCACGTTGCTCTCCCTGGCCTGCCTGGGCGGTCGGGCGGGCACCCGCCCGCCGATGCTGGCCGATGGTAATGGCTCACAGCGACGGAGGTGGCCGTCGGCCTTGGGGGAGGGGTGGGAGAGGGCAGGGGAGGTCGGGGTGGTCGCTAGTGAAAAGGCATGCAGACAGCCCGCCTCGCACGGCGCCGGGCACAACCTCCCCGTGAACTCGGGGAAGTTGTTCGTGGC
>NZ_JBSFDA010000289.1:0-7143 GCF_053593675.1 Streptomyces sp. NPDC002156
CCGGGCACGCCGGGGGCACCCGGAGGCTGCGGAGCGCCAGGGGCACAGGTCGCGCTGAACGCGCTCGTCCTCAAACGCCGGACGGGCTGAAACACCAACCCGAAGGACCCGCCCATGACTCGCGTCGCCGCCATCGACTGCGGTACGAACTCGATCCGGCTCCTCGTCGCCGACGCGGACCCGGAGACCGGTGAACTCGTCGAGCTGGACCGGCGGATGACCATCGTTCGGCTCGGGCAGGGGGTCGACCGCACGGGACGTCTCGCCCCCGAGGCGTTGGAGCGGACCTTCGCGGCCTGTCGGGAGTACGCCGCCGTCATCAAGGAGCACGGTGCCGAGCGGCTGCGGTTCGTCGCGACGTCCGCCTCCCGGGACGCGGAGAACCGGGACGAGTTCGTACGGGGGGTGCTGGACATCCTGGGTGTCGAGCCCGAGGTGATCTCGGGCGACCAGGAGGCCGAGTTCTCCTTCACCGGCGCCACCAAGGAACTGACGGGGCGCGACGACCTCGCCAAGCCCTACCTCGTCGTGGACATCGGCGGCGGCTCGACCGAGTTCGTGGTCGGCGACGACCACGTGCGCGGGGCGCGGTCCGTGGACATCGGGTGCGTACGGATGACCGAGCGGCATCTCGTGCGGGACGGGCACGTCGTGGATCCGCCGGGGGAGGCGGAAGTCGCTGCCGTTCGCGCCGACATCGAGGCCGCCCTCGATCTGGCGGAGCAGAGCGTCCCGCTGGGCGAGGCGCGCACGCTCGTCGGGCTGGCCGGGTCCGTCACCACGGTGTCGGCGATCGCGCAGAACCTCCCCGAGTACGACTCCGAGGCCATCCACCACTCCCGGGTCTCCTACGACCGCGTCCGCGAGATCACCGAGACGCTTCTTCGGTCCACTCATGCCGAGCGGGCCGCGATTCCGTCCATGCATCCGGGGCGCGTGGATGTGATCGGCGCGGGGGCGCTCGTACTGCTCTCGATCATGGAGCGGATCGGGGCGACGGAGGTCGTGGTGAGCGAGCACGACATTCTGGACGGAATCGCCTGGAGCATCGCCTGATCTGGCGGTAGCCGCAGGTCCGTGAATTGATTGGTGGGCCGGATCGGGGCTGCCAATCAACCTTCCGGCGACTGGACTTGAGGTGCATCGGGGGTGGTGTCCCACGTTCCCAACAGGGGAGGGAGCGTGGGACATCAGGGCGGGGACTCCGGTGCGTCGGCCGATCGAGGGGTTCGAACGGCGTCGTCTTCGTACGGGAGGGAAGCCGGATGGGGCGCCCTGAGAGGCCGTTGGATCCGGAGGGTGGGCCGGTCGAGCGGTTCGCCTTCGCGTTGCGGGAGTTGCGGCGGGAGGCCGGGGGGACCACCTACCGGGCCATGGCCGCGCAGGCCGGGTATACGGCTGCGACGCTGTCCGAGGCCGCGGCGGGGGAGCGGCTTCCGTCCCTGGCGGTGGCTCTGGCGTACGTGTCCGCCTGTGGTGGGGATGCCGAGGAGTGGGAGCGGCGCTGGCAGCGGGCCGCCGAGGACGCTGCCGGGCAGGTGCCCGAGGGGGACGGGAGCGCGGCGCCCTATCGGGGGCTGGCGCGGTTCGAGCCGGGGGACAGTGGGTGTTTCTTCGGGCGGGACCAGTTGGTGGCCGATCTGGCGGAGCTGGTGCTGGGCAGTCGGTTCGTGGCCGTCGTGGGTACCTCCGGGAGTGGGAAGTCGTCCTTGCTGCGGGCCGGGCTGATACCGGTGCTGCGGGGTGGGGACTGGGCCGGGGAGCGGCCTGCCGCCATCCGGATCCTCACCCCGGGCGCGCGGCCCGCTCATACGCACGCCCGTGCGCTGGTCCCTGTCGACGGCGGCGGGGACACCTGGGTCGTCGTCGACCAGTTCGAGGAGGTCTTCACCCTCTGCCGGGAACCCGCCGAGCGTGCCCGCTTCATCGACATGCTGCTCACCGCCGTACGGCCGGGCAGCCGGCTGCGTGTCGTGATCGCCGTACGAGCGGACTTCTACGGCCGTTGCGGCGAACACCGTGAACTCGCCGCCGCCCTGCGCGGTGCCGGACTGCTCGTCGGTCCGATGAGCGTGGACGAGCTGCGCGAGGCGATCGTCAAGCCCGCCGCGGCCGAGGGCCTGGTCGTCGAGCGCGCACTGACCGCGCAGATCATCGCGGACGTAGCCGACCAGCCCGGCGGGCTGCCGCTGATGTCCCACGCACTGATGGAGACCTGGCGACGGCGTCGTGGCGGGGCGCTGACCGTCAAGGGGTACAAAGCCGTTGGTGGGGTGCATGGTGCCATCGCCCGTACCGCGGAGGAGTGTTACAGCGGGCTCTCCGTGCGCGAAGCCACGCTGGCCCGGCAGGTGATGCTGCGGCTGATCGCGCCGGGCGAGGGGACCGACGACACCAGCCGGCCCGCCCGCCGTGCCGAACTCGCCGCCGATGCCGCCACCGTGCTCGACCGGCTGGTCGGCGCCCGGCTGATCACCCTCGACGACGACACCGTCGACCTCGCCCACGAGGCGCTGATCACCGCCTGGCCCCGGCTGAACGGCTGGATCGAGAGCGACCGCGAACTGCTGCGCCGGCACCGGCTGCTCACCGAGGCCGCCACCGCCTGGGAGCAGCTCGACCGCGACGCCGGTGTGCTGTACCGAGGGGCCCGGCTGACCGTGGCCACGGAGGCCTTCACGCCGGTCGCCGAGCCCGATCCGCTCACGCCGCTGGAGCGGGCCTTCCTCACCGCGAGCCTCGACGCCCGCCGGCACGAACAGCGCCAGGCCACCCGTACGAGCCGTCGGCTGCGCGGACTGACCACGGCGCTGACGATCCTCGTCGCCCTCGCGGTCGTGGCGGGACTGACCGCCTGGAACCAGAGCACGGCCAGTACCCGGCAGCAGCTCCAGGCCGAGGCCCGCCGTATCGCCGCGATGGCCGCCAGCCTCCGCTCCTCCGACCCCAGGACCGCCATGCGGCTCAGCGCGGCGGCCTACGGGCTCGCCGACCTGCCCGACAGCCGCTCGGCCCTCCTCGACTCGTTCGCCCAGACCGAGCTGGACCGATTCGATCCTGGGGAGGGGTCAGCCGCGGCCGACGACGATGACGACCCGGTGCAGCGGTTCCTCAGCCGCGACGGGCGCGTTCTGACCACGGTCACGGACGACCGTGTCGAACGCTGGGACACCTCCACGCGGCGGCGGACCGGCTCGTTCCCCGGCACGGGGGACCTGGAGTTCCCCGGTGTCCAGGGCATCAGTCCCGACGGCGGCACGCTCATGATCTGGACGAAGGACGGACTGCGGCTGTGGGACATCGACGCCGGCCGGCGGGTCGGCGCCCGCATCGGCTCGGCCGACGATTCCTCCGCCGGCACGACCGGTTCGTTCGTCACCGACACGCGGATACTCCTCTCCAGTCGCTACGCCGGACGGTCCGGCATCCGCTTTCGTCTGTGGGACACCGCGCTCGGCCGTGCGGTCTTCGAACAGAACTTCAAGGACGAGTCGTCCGCCGACGCCGTCGCCAGCCCCGACGGACGACTGCTGGCGATCTGCCGGCGCCTCGGACCGGTGCAGGTGTGGGACACGGTCGAACGGCGGAGACTGCCGATCCCGTGGGCGACCGCGAACCGGGATCTCTGCCCGGGCCGATCGGACGGGTTCGGTTCGGCGGCCGGCGATTCCCGTGAGGGCCGGCTGCTGTTCACCCCGGACAGCCGTGCCCTCGCCGTCGTGGGCGACTTCCCGGACGGCTCCGGAGTACGCGCCTGGGACCTGACGTCGGGAAAGCAGCGGCTGAGGATCGAGCACTCCTGGCCGAAGGACGCCCGCACCCGCATGACGTTCGGGGCGGACGGCGGGTTCGTCGCGGTGGCGGACGACGACGAGATCCTGCTGTGGCGCACCGCAGACCCCGACGTTCCCGTCCTCCGGCACTCGCTCAGCTCCACCGGCTCCTACGATCTCGGCGGGACCTCGGCGCTCAGGCTGGACCTGGACCGGCGCAGGATCCGGTACCTGGAGACGCGCGGCTGGGAGCGCAGGATCTCGGTGGCGTCCCTGGCCCTCGACGAGGCGCTGGACTCCGCCTACCCGGTCGGCCCGGTCCGGGCGGCCACCTACAGCCCGGACGGCCGCACCCTCGCCGCCGTACGACGGCTCGACGGCGCGACCCGCTTCCAGCTCCTGGACGCGGCGACCGCAGAGGTCCTCGCCGATCTGCCCAACCCGCAGATGTTCTGCCTGCCGGACCCCAACTGCGAGAACCACACCGCGTTCAGCGCCGACGGAGGGACGTTCGCCTACGGTGCTGAGCCACCGGCCGGCCGCTACTCCACGATCACCTTCTACGTATGGGACACCCGCACCCACCGCCAGATCGCCTCGCTGGCCCTTCCGGCCGGGGTGGAGGGCATCGGGCTCAGCCCGGACGGGAAGACCTTCCTGGCTTCCAGGATCAAGGGAAGCGGGACGATCGAACTGTGGGACGTCCGCAGCCGGACCAGGACCAGGGTGCTCAGCGGCGTGCGGGACGTCCCGGCCGTCAGGCCCGACGGACGTCTGCTGGCCACATCGGGCGGCGACTACGTGGACCTGCCCTCCGGCAGGGTGACCCACCGCAACGCCTCGGACCCGCTGTCGGCCGTGGTCTTCAGCTCCGACGGACGCTATCTGGCGGTGGGCGGCCGGGGCGGGGTCACGATCTGGGACGGGGACGCCCGGCGACGCCTGGCCAACCTGCCGGCCGTCCCCGACGGTTCGGCACCGCGATCGGGCAGCGACGGCTCCGCGCCCGACGACGACGACCAGTTCGTCACGGCGGTCGCCTTTTCGCCGGACGCCCGGTACCTCGCCGTGGGCACCGCCGGCGGAACGCTGCAGATCTGGCAGACCGAGGCGCCCCATCTCCAGCCCACGGTGTTCCCCGCCCTCGGCGGCCGTGTCCAGTCCGTGGCCTTCGGTCCCGACGGGGACACCTTGTACGCCGCGAGCACCCACCGCCGCTCCCGTTCCTACGACCTCGATCCCGAGCACGTCGCCACCACCGTGTGCGAGCGGGCGGGCGGCGGGCTGTCCCGTGCCGACTGGAAGAGCTACCTCCCCGACGTGCCGTATCGGAACGTGTGCTGAGCCCCCGCCGAGTCCCCCCGCTGAGCCCCCGCCGAGCCCTCGCCGAGTCCCCCGAGACCCCCGAGTCGGCCTCTCCTGAGCAGGTCGGATAACGTATGAGCGCACTTGTGGGGCTGTTCGCGGCCCCCGGGTGACGCCCCCTCGGGAAAGTTCGTGAAGTTCTTCACAAGGAATTCGGCCCTGTTGGGCGACGAACGTGCTCCGCAGGGCCCTTTCGGGGGCTCACCAGGGGCGGGAGCGTGCTCGGGGGAGCGTTTCGGCGGGGTTTCCGGTGGGTGCGGCGGGAGGCTGGTCCAGTCACTCCGGCGACCCGGAAGGGCAGTTCACGCGGCATTGACATCGGGGCGTACCGCCCGCTGGTTCGTCCCGCGCGACATGGCCTCGGCCATGCGGGCCGCGCAGTGTAGCAGAGGGGGTCCATATGCTTGTGAAGGGGCTCACGAGCGACCCCCCTGGGCCGGGTGGATACTCGATGGCATGAGCACCACGGAGCGTCCCAGGATCCTCGTAGTAGGCGGTGGGTACGTAGGCCTGTACGCAGCTCGGCGCATTCTCAAGAAGATGCGCTACGGCGAGGCGACCGTCACGGTCGTCGACCCCCGGTCGTACATGACCTACCAGCCCTTCCTCCCCGAAACCGCCGCCGGCAGCATTTCGCCGCGCCACGTCGTCGTACCGCTGCGACGTGTGCTGCCCAAGGCGGAAGTCCTCACCGGTCGGGTCACCACCATCGACCAGGACCGCAAGGTCGCCACGATCGCCCCCCTCGTGGGTGAGGCGTACGAGCTGCCTTTCGACTACCTCGTCATCGCCATGGGCGCGGTCTCCCGCACCTTCCCGATCCCCGGCCTCGCCGAACAGGGCATCGGCATGAAGGGCATCGAGGAGGCCATCGGCCTGCGGAACCACGTCCTCGAGCAGCTGGACAAGGCCGAGTCCACGACCGACGAGGAGATCCGCCGCAAGGCGCTCACCTTCGTCTTCATCGGCGGTGGCTTCGCGGGTGCGGAGACCATCGGTGAGGTCGAGGACATGGCGCGCGACGCGGCGAAGTACTACCCCAGCGTGTCCCGTGAGGACATGCGGTTCGTGCTCGTCGACGCCGCCGACAAGATCCTTCCCGAGGTCGGCCCGAAGCTGGGCCAGTACGGCAAGGAGCACCTGGAGAGCCGCGGGGTCGAGATTTATCTTTCGACTTCGATGGACTCGTGCGTCGACGGCCATGTCGTCCTCAAGAACGGCCTCGAGGTCGACTCCAACACGATCGTGTGGACGGCCGGCGTCAAGCCCAACCCGGTTCTCTCGCGCTTCGGCCTGCCGCTGGGGCCGCGCGGTCACGTGGACGCGCAGCCGACGCTTCAGGTCACGGGTACGGACTACATCTGGGCCGCGGGCGACAACGCCCAGGTGCCGGACGTGGCCGCCCGCAAGGCCGGCGTGGAGAACGCCTGGTGCCCGCCGAACGCGCAGCACGCGCTGCGGCAGGCGAAGGTGCTCGGCGACAACGTGGTCTCCGGTATGCGGGGCTTCCCGCAGAAGGAGTACTCGCACTCGAACAAGGGTGCTGTCGCGGGGCTCGGCCTGCACAAGGGCGTCGCGATGATCGTCATGGGCAAGGTGAAGATCAAGCTCAAGGGCCGGCTGGCGTGGTACATGCACCGCGGCTATCACGGTCTGGCGATGCCGACGTGGAACCGGAAGATCCGGGTGTTCGCGGACTGGACGCTGGCGATGTTCCTGAAGCGTGAGGTTGTGGCGCTGGGGGCGCTGGAGACTCCTCGTGAGGAGTTCTACGAGGCTGCGAAGCCGGCGCCGGTCGCTGCCGCGAAGAAGACGGAAGAGAAGACAGAGGCCAAGGCTTCCTGACCTCCGTCCACTGATTCACCCCTGCTTGAGCCCGAAGGGGCCGCCCGCCATCCGTGGTGCGGGCGGCCCCTTCAGGTTTTTCCTCGCCCCCGCCGCCCCTACCCGTCCCATCCCTTGGGGGGGGGGGCCCCCCCCCCCCCCCCACCCACCACCACCCCCC
>NZ_JBSFDA010000290.1:0-7029 GCF_053593675.1 Streptomyces sp. NPDC002156
AGTTCTCAAGGAACGGACGCTTCCTTCGTACTCACCCTCTCGGGCTTTCCTCCGGGCAGTTTCCCTTCGGTCCTGCTATTTCTTTCTGGTCTTGCGTTTCCGACTCTATCAGACCGTTTCCGGATCCGATTTCCTCGGTGCTTTCCAGGTTTCCGCTTTCGCGTTTCCCTTTCCGGCGACTCCGACTCTATCAGATCCTTTCGGGCCTGATTCCCAGTCAGCGGGGCTTGTCTTCCCGGCCGTTGGGCCGTTCCGACGAGTGAGACTTTAGCGGATTCCCTGCCCCCGAGCTAATCGGGGGGTGCGTCCTTTCGAACGCGGATTCCTCATTTCGCGAATACGCATGCCAATGACACGCCAACGGCGAGACGACAGGTCGTCGACCGTTGCTTGGTACCTGCGGAATGGCTGTCCGGGGACCGACCGGGGTCGGCGCTCACGTCGGACAACTCGGAGAACACTACGTACGGGCCTGAGGTGTGTCAACTCGGTGTCGGAGGGGGCCCCTGCGGCGTACTCTCGTGCTCATGACTACGCATACGTGCACCCAGCAGTGGTGGGCCGCCTGACGGCGGCCGTACACACGTATGTACTCAACGGCCGCCGCCTCGGCGGCCGTTCTTGTTTCTCCCTCCTGAGGGGTCGGCCGGCCGGGTGCGGTGGTCTCGACCAGCAGACCAGGAGATGGGGAAGAGATGACGCGGGTCTTCAGTGGGATCAAGCCGACCGGGCATCTGACGTTGGGGAACTACCTGGGGGCCATGCGGCGGTGGGCCGCGGTGGACCAGCACCAGGCCGACGCCCTGTTCTGCATCGTCGATCTGCACGCGCTGACCGTGGACCACGATCCGGCGCGCGTGCGTCGGCTCAGTCGGCAGGCGGCGACGCTGCTGCTGGCATCGGGGCTCGATCCGGAGCTGTGCACCGTGTTCGTACAGAGTCATGTGGACGAGCACACGCGGCTGTCGTACGTGCTGGAGTGCGTCGCTTCTGATGGGGAGATGCGGCGGATGATCCAGTACAAGGAGAAGGCGGCGCGGGAGCGGGCTCGGGGTGGGAGTGTGCGGCTGTCGTTGCTGACGTATCCCGTGCTGATGGCGGCGGACATCCTGGCGTACGGGGCCGACGAGGTGCCCGTCGGGGACGATCAGGCGCAGCATGTCGAGCTGACCCGGGATCTGGCTGTGCGGTTCAACCAGCGGTACGGGCATACGTTCGTGGTGCCGCGGGCCACGCGTCCGGCGGTGGGGGCGCGGGTCATGAACCTGCAGGAGCCGATGTCGAAGATGGGGAAGAGCGACGACGTCGGGCCGGGGATCGTCTATCTGCTCGATGAGCCCGACGTGGTGCGGAAGAAGGTCATGCGGGCCGTGACCGACAGTGGGCGGGATGTCGTGTACGACCGGGAGGGGCGGCCCGGCGTCTCGAATCTGCTGGAGATTCTGGCCGCTTGTACCGGTGGGGATCCGGTGGAGTTGGGGGGTGCGTACGCGTCGTACGGGGACTTGAAGCGGGACACCGCGGAGGCCGTGGTCGAGGTTCTTCGGCCCGTGCAGAACCGGCACAGGGAGTTGTGTGCCGATCCCGCGTTCGTGGAGGGGGTGCTGCGGGACGGGGCCGAGCGGGCGCGGGCCATGGCCCGGCCCACCGTTGATGCCGCCTATCGTGCGATCGGGCTGCTGCCCGCTGCTTCCGGGGCTGTGGTGGGCGCGGGGCCTCGGTAGGCGTCAGGTGTTGTTGCCCGAGGCCAGGGCTCGGCTGCGGTCTCGGGCTGCTTCCAGCGCGGCGATGAGGGCGGCTCGTACGCCGTGGTTCTCGAGTTCACGGATGGCGTTGATCGTGGTGCCCGCGGGGGACGTGACGTTCTCGCGGAGCTTCACCGGGTGTTCGCCGCTGTCGCGGAGCATCACGGCGGCGCCGATCGCGGACTGGACGATCAGGTCGTGGGCCTTGTCGCGGGGCAGGCCGAGCAGGATGCCGGCGTCCGTCATGGCCTCGACCAGGTAGAAGAAGTACGCCGGGCCCGAGCCGGAGAGTGCGGTGCAGGCGTCCTGCTGGGACTCGGGGACGCGGAGTGTCTTGCCGACGGCGCCGAAGATCTCCTCGGTGTGGGCGAGGTGGTCGGCGGTGGCGTGGCTGCCGGCGGAGATGACCGACATGGCCTCGTCGACCAGGGCCGGGGTGTTCGTCATCACTCGGACGACCGGGGTGCCGGTGGTGAGGCGGGCCTCGATGGAGGTGGTGGTGATGCCGGCGGCTCCGCTGATGACCAGGCGGTCGGCGGGGACGTGGGGGGCGAGTTCGTCGAGGAGGGTGCCCATGTCCTGCGGTTTGACCGTGAGGATCAGGGTGTCGGCGATCTTGGCGGCCTCGGGGTTCGTGACCGGGGTCACTCCGTAGCGGGTGCGGAGTTCTTCGGCTCGTTCCGGGCGGCGGGCGGTGACCAGGAGGTCGGCGGGGGCCCAGCCGGCTCGGATCATTCCGCTGAGCAGGGCTTCGCCGATTTTGCCGGTGCCTAGGACTGCGACTTTCTGGGTCATGGTGCGGTGCCCTCCGGGGGTTGCGTCGTCCGGGGTCATCCTCGCATTGGGGGGTGTGGGGTGGGGTTGGTGTCCGGTGGGCGGGATGTCTGGGGATTTTTCTCGCCCCCGCCGCCCCTACCCGTTCCCATCCTCTGGGGGCTGTGCCCCCAGCCCCCTGACGGGCTAGACGGTTCGGCGGCGGAGGGTTGCTGCTCCCAGGGTCAGGACCAGTAGGGCGCAGGTTGCGACGATCAGGGTGTCTCGTACGAAGTTGGTGGTGATTTCTGTGTGGGTGAGGACCTCGTTCATGCCGTCCACCGCGTAGGACATGGGGAGGACGTTCGAGATTCCCTCCAGGATCGGGTGCATCTCGGAGCGGGGGGTGAAGAGGCCGCAGAGGAGGAGTTGGGGGAAGATCACCGCCGGCATGAACTGGACCGCCTGGAATTCCGACGACGCGAAGGCCGAGACGAAGAGGCCCAGGGCCGTGCCCAGGAGGGCGTCGAGGAGGGCCACCAGGAGGAGGAGCCAGGGTGAGCCCGTCACGTCCAGGCCCAGGAGCCAGACCGCCAGGCCGGTGGCCAGAGCCGACTGGATGATGGCCAGGATTCCGAAGGCCAGGGCGTAGCCGGCGATGAGGTCGCCCTTGCCGAGGGGCATGGCCAGGAGGCGTTCGAGGGTGCCCGAGGTGCGTTCGCGGAGGGTGGCGATCGAGGTCACCAGGAACATCGTGATCAGAGGGAAGATCCCTAGGAGCGACGCTCCGATGCCGTCGAACGTGCGCTCGCTGCCGTCGAAGACATAGCGGAGGAGGAACAGGAGCAGGCTCGGGAGCACGATCAGCATCGCGATGGTGCGTGGGTCGTGGCGGAGTTGGGCCAGGACCCGGGCTGCCGTGGCTGTCGTTCGGGAGGCGTTCAGGGCCGTTGTTCGGGGACGGGGGCGGGGGCGGGTGGGCGTCGGGGTGGCCGTTGAGGTGGTCATTACTGGGGCTGCTTCCTCTTTGTTTGCTCTGTCTGCTCTGTCTGCGGCTTCTTTGCTTCGTCCACCAAGTGCAGGAACGCCTCTTCCACCGTCTCCGTCGCCGTTCGGGTGCGCAGGGCCTCCGGGGTGTCGTCGGCCAGGAGTTCGCCGGCGCGCATGAGGAGGAGGCGGTGGCAGCGTTCGGCCTCGTCCATGACGTGGGAGGAGATCAGGAACGTCGCTCCGCGGGTCGTCGCGATCGTGTGGAAGAGGGCCCACAGGTCGCGGCGGAGGACCGGATCCAGGCCCACTGTCGGCTCGTCCAGGACCAGGAGTTCGGGGGCGCCGAGGAGGGCCACCGCCAGGGAGACACGGCTGCGCTGGCCGCCGGAGAGGTTGCCCGCCAGGGTCTCGGCGTGGGTGGTGAGGTCGACGTCGGCGATGGCGCGGGGGACGTTCTCGTGGCGGCGGTCGGCGGCCGCGCGGCCGGGGTCGAGGATCGCGGCGAAGTAGGCGAGGTTCTGGCGGACCGTCAGGTCGTCGTAGACCGACGGGGCCTGGGTCACGTAACCGATGCGGTTGCGGAGGGTCGCGTGGCCGGCCGGGTGGCCGAGGACCTCCAGGGTGCCGGTGACCTTGGCCTGGGTGCCGACGATCGCGCGCATCAGGGTCGACTTTCCGCAGCCCGAGGGGCCCAGCAAGCCGGTGATCTGGCCGCGCGGGACGGTGAAGTCGAGGGCACGCAGGACGGTTCGGGTTCCTCGTACGACGGTGAGGGCTTCGGCCCGGACGGCTTCGACGGCCCTTCCAGGAGGGGGGTCGCTGTAATTCATCATGCGATGAATAATGCTAGTCGTTCGGCGGCTCGTCAAGGTGGTGCGTCGAGCGGGTGGGGGCGCAGGCGCGTGGTGGGGTGATCGGAGGAGGGGCCTCCGGTTCGGGTGACTCCCGGGGCTTCCTTTGACTCCGGTTCTCGGCCGGGAGCCGTGCGATGTGGGTGCTGTGCCTGTCCGACTTGCCGACAATGGGATTCATTCGCCGTACCGCTCCGCCCGCTCCGCCGCCCCGCTTCCGTTCGCTGTCGGAGGTGTATTCGTCATGCGCCTTCGTGTGCGCAAGGCCGATCTGCTCGCTTCTCTCGTCGTCTTTCTCGTCGCGCTGCCGTTGTGCGTGGGCGTCGCCGTCGCCTCCGGTGTGCCCGCCGAGCTGGGGCTGGTGACCGGGATCGTCGGTGGGCTGGTCGCGGGGGCCCTGCCCGGGAGCAGCCTTCAGGTGAGCGGGCCGGCGGCGGGGCTGACCGTGCTGGTGTACGAGGCCGTGCGGACGTACGGGCTCGAAGTGCTCGGTGTGGTCGTGTTCGCGGCCGGGGTGGTGCAGGTCGGGCTGGGGGCGTTGCGGCTCGGGCGGTGGTTCCGGGCGGTGTCCGTGGCCGTCGTCCAGGGGATGCTCGCCGGGATCGGGATCGTGCTGGTCGCCGGGCAGGTGTACGCCCTCGGTGACGTGAGCGCGCCCGCGAGTGCGCTCGGGAAGGTGGGCGGGCTGGTCTCGCTGCCCGGGGACGCGGATCCCGTGGCGTTGGCCGTAGGGGGCGGCACCATCGCCGTACTGCTGCTGTGGCGGCGTTGGGCGTGGGGGACGCGGCTGGTACCCGGGCCGTTGGTGGCGGTGGTGCTCGCGGCGGGGGTGACCTGGGGGTTCGACCTGGATGTGCGGCGGGTCGAGGTGCGGGGGCTGCTGGCCGCCGTACGAGTGCCTGAGGCGGCGGATTTCGGGCGGCTCGCGGAGGTGGGGGTGATCGGGACGGTCGTCGCCTTCGCCCTGATCGCGTCCGCGGAGTCGTTGTTCGGTGCGGCGGCCGTCGATCGGCTTCATCAGGGGGCGCGGACCGACTACGACCGGGAGTTAGTGGCGCAGGGGGCCGGGAACGCGGTGTGCGGGGTGCTCGGGGCGTTGCCGATGACCGCGGTGATCGTACGGAGTGCGGCGAATATCGAGGCCGGGGCTCGTACGAAGGTGTCACGGGTGCTGCATGGGGTGTGGCTGCTGGGTTTCGCGGTGGTCGTGCCGGGGGTGCTCGGGGTGATTCCCGTGGCCGCGCTGGCCGGGCTGCTTGTCTGTGCCGGGTGCGGGTTGGTGCCTGTGCGGGAGGTGGGGGTGTTATGGCGGGGGCATCGGGGGGAGGCGGTGGTGCTGGTGGTGACGGCCGGGGCCGTTGTCGTGGGGAATTTGATCGCCGGGGTGGTGGTCGGGCTTGCGCTGGCCGTGGGGAAGGTCGCCTGGGATATCAGTCATGTGCATGTGGAGGTGGAGGCGGGAGAGCAGGGCGACGGCCTTGACGGTGGTGACAGCAGTGACGGTGTTGTTGTCGTACGGGTCGTCGGGCATGCGACGTTCTTGCGGTTGCCCAAGTTGCTGGACGCGTTGGAGGCGTTGCCTCGGGGGTGTGAGGTTCGGCTGGAGTTGGGTGGGCTTCGGCATGTGGATCATGCGTGTGCGGCGGCTTTGGAGGGGTGGGTTGCCGGGCGGGGGCGAGGGCGGGGGGTGGATCAGGGTGCGGGTGCCGGGGGCGGGTCAGGTGGTGGGGGCTGAGGTTTTCGCTACCAGTAGGTCTACGTCGTAGGTCTCTTCGAGCGTTTCGGACGGGAAGAGCTTGAGCAGGAGGTTGCGTTCCTCGGTCAGGAAGGCCGCGGCTTCCTCCTTGTCGTGGACCAGGAAGAGCGAGTGGCTGCCGAGGTTGGCCAGGTGGGTGTCGATCGTGACCCGGCGGCTCCAGCGGAGCTGACGGCGGGCGAAGTCGAGGCGGCCCGAGGGGTCCGCTGCGCGGAGGTGGGCGCTGTGCTGCTCCAGGGCCGTGTCTATGCCGAAGAAGTACTGGATGCGGTTCGCCTGGGCGGCGATCCAGGGGATGTTCATGGCGTACGTGTTCCACCACAGGGCGAGTGCGCCGCCCGGGCGCAGGACGCGGAGGGCCTCCGGGATCGCGTGGTCCGGGTCGGTCCAGTGCCAGGACTGGGCGTACGTGAGGAAGTCCACGGAGGCGTCGGCCAGGGGGAGGGCGTTGCCGTTGCCTCGGACGATCGGGACGTCGGGGAGGGTGCGGCGGAACTGGGCTGCCATGCCGTCGCCGGGTTCGACGGCGATCACGTGGGCGCCGTGGGCGTGGAGGAGGGCGGTGGAGATGCCGGTGCCGGCGCCGATGTCTGCGACGCGGGAGCCGGTGAGGGGGTGGGCGGCCAGGTGTTCTATTGCGTCGAGTAGGGCGGGTGGGTAGGACGGGCGGTTTTGGGCGTACTGGGATGCGGCTGTGTTGAAGGAGGTGGCTCGGGAGGGGGAAGGGGAGGGGGACTGGCTGGGGGGTTGGGTAGAGGCCGTCATGTGGACATGGTGGCGGGGGGTGTTGGTGGGGGGGTAGGGGTTTGGAGAAGAGTTGGGGCTTGGGTGGGGGGTGTTTCTCGCCCCCGCCGCCCCTACCCGTCCCATCCCTGGGGGCTGCGCCCCCAGGCACGGCACCCGTGTCGTCGTACCCGTCCTGGGCTCGCTTGAG
>NZ_JBSFDA010000291.1:0-6974 GCF_053593675.1 Streptomyces sp. NPDC002156
GGACGGGCTGGGTTGTCAGCCCGTCCGGCGTTTGAGGACAAGGGGGGTCTGGGGGCGCAGCCCCCAGGGGATGGGAATGGGTAGGGGCGGCGGGGGCGAGGAACTTCAGGGCTCCCCGAACTCCCGGTCAGCGAGATGCATGCCCCACCGACATCCTCGCGTCCACACGCTAGTGTCGGTCGCACAAGGGACGTTACTGATCGGTAAGGGGAATCGGCCATGCAGCTCGGGATCAACCTCGGCTACTGGGGTGCCGGAATGGACGCGGACAATCTGGCCGTCGCCCAGGAGGCCGACCGGCTCGGATACGCCGTCTGCTGGGCCGCCGAGGCCTACGGCTCGGACGCCGCCACCGTACTCACCTGGGTCGCCGCCCAGACCGAACGCATCGACGTCGGCTCGGCCATCTTCCAGATCCCGGCCCGCCAGCCCGCGATGACCGCGATGACCGCCGCGACACTCGACTCGCTCTCCGGCGGCCGCTTCCGCCTCGGCCTCGGCGTCTCCGGCCCCCAGGTCTCCGAGGGCTGGTACGGCGTCAAGTTCGACAAGCCGCTCTCCCGCACCCGCGAGTACGTGGAGATCGTACGCAAGGCGATGAGCCGCGAGCGGCTCTCCCACGACGGCGAGCACTGGACGCTGCCGCTGCCCGGCGGCCCGGGCAAGCCCATCAAGCTGACCGTCCACCCCGAGCGCGAGCACATCCCGCTCTACATCGCCGCGATCGGCCCGAAGAACCTCGAACAGACCGGCGAGATCGCCGACGGCGCGCTGCTGATCTTCCCGTCCGCCGCGCACATCGAGGACACCGCCATCCAGTACCTGCGCGCGGGGCGCGAGAAGGCGGGGAAGACCCTCGAAGGGTTCGATGTCTGTCCCACCCTCCCGCTCGCCGTCGGGGACGACAAGGACGTGGCCACGCTCGCCGACACCTTCCGGCCGTACACCGCCCTGTACGTGGGCGGCATGGGCAGCCGTAAGCAGAACTTCTACAACCAGCTCGCCCAGCGCATGGGGTACGAGAAGGAAGCCGCCGAGATCCAGGACAAGTACCTGTCCGGCGACAAGGAAGGCGCCGCGGCCGCCATTCCGCACGACCTGATCGACCAGACGACGCTGCTCGGCTCGGTGGACCGCATCGCCGACCGGATGCGCGCCTACGCGGCCGCCGGTGTCACCACGCTCACCCTCGCCCCGGCCGGCTTCACGCTCGACGAGCGGATCGCCTCGCTCCGGGCCGGCACCGACGCCCTGGAGCGCGCCGGACTGGCGTAGGCAGCCGTAGGAAAGTTCCGCGGCCGTGGTGGGGGCTCGGGGGTCTTCCCCGCCACGGCCGTCATGGAACACAACGCGTCGGCGGCCCCGCGGTTACGCCCCGCACACCCTCCACACCCTCGCACTTACGTCCCGACGCGCCCCTCCTGGTCCTCCTTTTGGCGGAGTTGTCCGACACAGCTGTTGCAGCGTCCCTGGCACCGCATTTGACTCGTTCTTTGACTGGTTTCTTTGCGGAACCCTGCAGAACGCAGAACTGCGAGAGGTGCCTCTGATGCTTTCGGCCAGGAGTCTGTTCCAGGAGATCCTCGACAACGACGATTCCTTCCGTCTCTTCTGCTCCATCGCGGCCAGCGGTGAGTCACAGGGCGGCTGGGAGAACGCCCGTATCGCCGCGCTCGTCCCGGCGGACGAACGCGCTCTCGCCCCCAAGATCACCCGCCATGGCGCGGACGAGGACAAGCACGGGCGGATCTTCAACGCCCTCATGAAGAAGCGCGGCCTCCAGCCCGTTGACGTCCCGGCCGACACCGACTACACGATGCTGCTGGAACGGCAGGGCATCGGTCTCGCGCACGAGAAGCTCAAGGGCGACGAGCCGCTGACCGTGCAGGACATCGTCACCTACCTCGCCCACAGCCGTGTCACCGAGCAGCGCGCCTCCGAGGAGATGGACCTGCTGCGCAAGTACTTCGGTGACCACCCCGACCTCGGCCGCGCGGTGCGGATGATCTCCAACGACGAGGACAACCACCTCGCCTACTGCCACGAGGAACTCCTGCGCTTCGCCGCCGCCGGACACGGCCGCGCCATCCGGCGGACGCTGCGCGAGTGCGCGCTCGCCGAGATCCGCGTCTACCGGGACGTCAGCCTCGCGGTCATGTCCCACATGGGGCGTGTCCTCGGCTGGCCGCGTCCCAAGGCGGCCGTCCTCGCGGCGGGCATCCGCGCGGTGTACGTCTACGAGCGCGCCGTCGGCTGGCGCCGCATGGTCTCCCTGCGGATGCCCGAACGCCGGAACGCGCTGGGCGGCCCGGCGACCACGGCACCCGAGTTCGCCTGAGCAACAGGGTTACGGCCCTACAGCCAGCCCCTCCGCTTGAACATCCGGTACAGCAGCACCTCCACCACCGCCATCGCCACGATCAGCGCCGGATACGACCACGCCCAGCGCAGCTCCGGCATGTGGTCGAAGTTCATGCCGTAGATCCCCGCGACCATCGTGGGGATCGCGGCCATGGCGGCGAACGCGGAGATCTTCCGCATGTCGTCGTTCTGCCGGACGCTCATCTGTGCGAGATGGGCCGACAGCACGTCCGAGACCAGGCGGTCCAGGCCCTCCACGGACTCGTTCACGCGCGTGAGGTGGTCGCTGACGTCCCGGAAGAAGGGCTCGGCCTTCTCGTGGACGAAGGGCACCCGCGCGCCGAACAGGCCCGTGCCCGAGAGCCTGCCGAGCGGTGCCGCCAGGGGGCCCGTGGCGCGGCGGAACTCCAGGATCTGCCGCTTGAAGGTGTAGATGCGGGACGCCGTGTGGCGCGAGCCCCCGCCGGACGGCGAGAACACCTCCGCCTCCAGCTCCTCCAGGTCGGTGCCCAGCTCGTCCGCCACCTCCACGTAGTGGTCGACAATGGCGTCGGCGATCGAGTACAGCACCGCCGTGGGGCCGTGCCGGAGCATCTCGGGCTCCGCCTCCAGCCGGTGCCGTACGGCGGCCAGGGGCGCCTCCAGGCCGTGCCGCACGGTCACCACGAAGGAATCGCCGATGAAGACCATGATCTCGCCGGAGGAGACGATGTCGGCCTTCGGCTCGTACCCGACCGGCTTGAGCACCACGAACAGCGAGTCGTCGTACACCTCCAGCTTCGGCCGCTGATGCGCGTTGAGGGCGTCCTCGACGGCCAGGGGGTGCAGTCCGAACTCCTCGGTGACCCGCTCGAACTCCTTCTCCGTGGGCTCGTACAGCCCGACCCAGACGAAGGCGTCCCCGGACGACCGGCCCGTGCGGCACTCGTCGAGGGCGTCGGAGAAGTCCTCGGGACCCTCGGTCCGGCGTCCGTCACGGTAGATGGCGCAGTCGACGATCACGGTGCGTATTCTCCCGCCGTCCGGCCGGAAACGCACTCCCGCGTACCACTGGAACCCGTACGCCTACGCTGGTCCGCATGCCCACGCTGATCCTCGTCCGGCACGGACGTTCCACCGCCAACACCTCCGGGGTGCTCGCCGGCCGTACGCCCGGCGTCGCCCTCGACGAACGGGGTGCCGCGCAGGCCGCCGCGCTGCCCGGGAGGCTCGCCGAGCTGCCCATCTCGGAGGTCGTCACCAGCCCGCTGCAGCGCTGCCAGGAGACGGTCAGGCCCCTGCTCGACGCCCGGCCGGAGCTGCGGGCGCACACCGAGGAGCGGATCTCGGAGTGCGATTACGGGGACTGGTCCGGGCGCAAGCTCGCCGAACTCATGGACGAGCCCCTGATGCAGGTCGTCCAGAGTCACCCGACCGCCGCCGCCTTCCCCGGCGGTGAGTCCATGCGGGCCATGCAGACCCGCGCCGCCGAAGCCGTACGCGAGTGGAACGCGCGCGTGGAGGCCGATCACGGCTCCGACGCCGTCTACCTCATGTGCTCCCACGGCGACATCATCAAGTCCCTTGTCGCCGACGCTCTCGGGCTCCATCTCGACCTCTTCCAGCGGGTGTCCGTCGATCCGTGTTCCGTCACCGCGATCCGTTACACCCGTCTCAGGCCATTTCTCGTTCGCCTCGGCGACACCGGCGATTTCGCCTCCCTGGTGCCGCGCGAGGAACCGCCTGGCGAGGAGGCGACGGTAGGGGGTGGTGCGGGCGCACCGTGATCGTCGGCAGCAGTAGGGTGAAGCGGTCGCGGCAGCGCCGCGGATGCTGAAAATCATCAGATCCAGATTCATCAGATCCAGATTCATTCGATTCAATGGAGACAGGACGTGTCCCGTCAGGTGTTCCTCTACGACCTCCCGGACCGCTTCGTGGCCGGTACGGTCGGACTGCCCGGGCGCCGTACGTTCTTCCTCCAGGCCACCGCAGGCCCCCGGGTGACCAGCGTGGCCCTGGAGAAGACCCAGGTCGCCGCGCTCGCCGAACGCATGGACGAACTGCTCGACGAGGTCGTACGCCGTAGCGGGGGCAACGCCGCCGTCCCGGCAGTGGCCCCCACCGAGGTGTCCGACACCCGCCCCCTCGACACCCCCGTCGAGGAGGAGTTCCGGGTCGGCACCATGGCGCTCGCCTGGGACGGCGACGAGCAGCGCATGATCGTCGAGGCGCAGGCCCTGGTGGAGCTGGACGCCGACTCCGAGGAGGACCTCGCGGAGGCCGAGGAGCGGCTCCTCCAGGACGAGGAGAACGGCCCCCCGATGCTGCGCGTCCGCCTCACCGGCGCGCAGGCCCGCGCCTTCGCCAAGCGGGCCCTCGACGTCGTCAACGCCGGCCGGCCGCCGTGCCCCCTGTGCAGCCTCCCGCTCGACCCGGAAGGACATGTATGTCCGCGCCAGAACGGATACCGCCGCGGAGCGTGACGGCCACCGGCACGCCCGCCGAACTGCTCGCCAAGGGTGAGCTGACCGTACGCGGGCGCATCAGCGAGGCGTCGAACGCGGCGCTGTACTGCACGGTCTCGTACGAGGGCCAGGAAGCCGCCTGCATCTACAAGCCGGTGGCCGGTGAACGTCCCCTGTGGGACTTCCCCGACGGCACCCTCGCCGAGCGCGAGCTGGCGGCGTACGAGGTCTCCGAGGCGACCGGCTGGGGGCTCGTACCGCCGACGGTGCTGCGCGAGGGGCCGTACGGCGAGGGCATGTGCCAGCTGTGGATCGACGCGGAGGCGGAAGCGGGGGATCGGTTGCTCGCCCTGGTCGAGGGGGAGGAGCCCGGACCCGGCTGGAAGGCGATCGGCTTCGCCGAGGTGGGCGAGGGCAGGACGGCACTACTGGTACACGCCGACGACGAACGCCTGCGGCGGCTGGCTGTCCTGGACGCGGTGATCAACAACGCGGACCGCAAGGGCGGGCATCTGCTGCCGGGTGAGGCGGGGCGGCTGTACGGGATCGACCACGGGGTCACCTTCAACGCCGAGAACAAGTTGCGGACGCTGCTGTGGGGCTGGGCGGGGGAGCCGCTTCCCGCGGAGGCGGTGTCGGTCCTCAAGTCCCTGCGGGACGGCCTGGAACCGGGCGCACCACTGAGCACCCGCCTGGAGGAACTGATCACTGCGGCCGAGGTGGCCGCGACGCGCGTACGTGTGGAGGCGTTGCTGTCGTCCGGCAAGCACCCGGAACCGAGCGGCGAGTGGCCGGCGATCCCGTGGCCGCCGGTGTGAGGGTGCGCGGGACTGGTGCTGGGGGTGGGTCACGCAGCCCGGCGTCAACGGGGTGCCGCTCTCTGTGGGATGGGAGCCGCCCCTAGCGGCACGCATGCCCGCAGCGAGGCGGGGGCGCTTTTAGGGGCGCGGGGAACTGCGCGAACAACCCCACCAGCCCGCACCTAAGGCAGTGAGACGAATCTCGCAAGACCCCCTTCCCGGCCATCTGGACCCCGTCCGGCTCGTATACGGAACATCCGTCCGGTTACGCTCATGACATGCATGCCTGGCCCGCTTCCGAGGTCCCCGCCCTGACTGGTCAGGGCCGCGACCTGAGGATCCACGACACCGCGACCGGCGGTCTCGTCACCCTCGACCCCGGTCCCGTCGCCCGTATCTACGTCTGCGGCATCACCCCGTACGACGCGACCCACATGGGTCACGCGGCGACCTACAACGCGTTCGACCTCGTTCAACGCGTGTGGCTCGACACCAAGCGGCAGGTTCACTACGTCCAGAACGTCACCGACGTCGACGACCCGCTCCTCGAGCGGGCCGTGCGCGACGGGATCGACTGGGTGGGGCTCGCCGAGAAGGAGACCGCTCTCTTCCGGGAGGACATGACCGCCCTGCGGATGCTGCCCCCGAAGCACTACATCGGCGCTGTCGAGGCGATACCCGGCATCGTCCCGCTCGTCGAGCGGCTCCGGGACGCGGGCGCCGCCTACGAACTCGAAGGGGACGTCTACTTCTCCGTCGAGTCCGACCCCGACTTCGGCAAGGTGTCCAACCTGGACTCAGCCGCGATGCGCCTGCTGTCCGCCGAGCGCGGCGGCGACCCCGACCGCCCCGGCAAGAAGAACCCGCTCGACCCGATGCTGTGGCTGGCCGCCCGCGAGGGCGAGCCGAGCTGGGACGGCGGTTCGCTCGGCCGTGGTCGCCCCGGATGGCACATCGAGTGTGTCGCCATCGCCCTCGACCACCTCGGGATGGGCTTCGACGTCCAGGGCGGCGGCTCCGACCTCGCCTTCCCGCACCACGAGATGGGCGCCTCGCACGCCCAGGTGCTGACCGGCGAGTTCCCCATGGCCAAGGCGTACGTCCACGCCGGCATGGTCGCGCTCGACGGCGAGAAGATGTCGAAGTCCCGGGGCAACCTCGTCTTCGTGTCCGCGCTGCGCCGCGACGGCGTCGACCCGGCCGCCATACGGCTCGCCCTGCTCGCCCACCACTACCGGGCCAACTGGGAGTGGACCGACCAGGTGCTGGAGGACGCCGTCGCGCGGCTCGGGCGCTGGCGGGCCGCCGTGTCCCGGCCCGACGGGCCGCCCGGCGACGCGCTCGTCGAGGAGCTGCGCGAGGCCCT
>NZ_JBSFDA010000292.1:0-6962 GCF_053593675.1 Streptomyces sp. NPDC002156
CCGTGATCCCTCGCCCTCGGCGAGCAGCCAGCCGATGAGAGCCCCGGCCGGCAGGGTGGCCCCCGCAGGGGCCACCGGGTGGAACAGTCCCCCGGCCTCCGCCTCGACATCGACGTCGACCTTGTCGGTGGCCAGCCGCAGCAGTGCGTCGCCCTCCGCGACGGCCGCGCCGGTGGGCACCAGCCATTCGTCGATCGTGCCTTCCTGCATGGTCAGGCCGATCTTCGGCAGCAGAACCTCGACCGCCACGTCGGTCACGACCTTTCGAGGAGACGCCGGCAACCCTGGGCGATACGGGCGCGATCGGGCACGTACGCCTTCTCCAGGACCGGGGAGAAGGGAACCGGGGAGAAGGGGGCGCCGATGCGCAGGACCGGCGCGTCCAGGTAGTCGAAGACGACGTCCTGGATCTGTGCGGCGATCTCCGCTCCGAGCCCGCCGAAGGTGACGGCCTCGTGCACCACGAGCACCCGGTTGGTGCGACGGACGGAGGCGAACATCGTCTCGGTGTCCAGGGGTTGCACGGTACGGGGGTCGATCACCTCGATCTCCACGCCCTCGGCGGCGAGTTCGTCGGCCGCCGCGAGGGCCTCCCCCACCATGCGGCCGAGGGCGATCACGGTGACGTCGGAGCCCTGCCGCGCGGTGTGCGCCTGGCCCAGCGGGATGCCGTAGATCTCCTCGGGCACCTCGCCGCTGCTGCCGAGCAGGACCTTGTTGAGCATGACGACGACCGGGTTGTCGTCGCGGATGGCCGAGACGGTCAGGCCCTTGGCGGTGTACGCGTCGCTCGGCATCACCACCTTGAGGCCGGGCACATGGGCCAGCCAGGCCTCCAGGCTCTGGCTGTGCTGGGCGGCGGCGCCGAGGCCCGCGCCGGAGGCGGTGGTGATGGTGAGCGGCACGGACAGTCCGCCGCCGAACATGTACTTCATCTTCGCCGCCTGGTTGACGATCTGGTCGAGGCAGACGCCGATGAAGTCCATGAACATCAGGTCGACGACAGGACGCAGGCCCCGGGCGGCGGCTCCCACGCCGAGGCCGACCAGGGCGGCCTCGGAGATCGGGGTGTCGATCATGCGGCGGGGCCCGAACTCGTCGAGCAGGTTGTCGAACATGCGGAAGACGCCGCCGTATCCGGCGACGTCCTCGCCGGCGACGAAGACGTTCTCGTCCTCGCGCATGGCCTGCGCGAGCCCCTCGTTGAAGGCCTTGACGTAGGTGAGTTTGCGCGTGGCGACGGCCGGTGCCTCGGTGGTGGTGGTCATGGCAGTCATGGCGGTCATCCCGAGTAGACGTTGAGCAGCAGGTCGGCTGGGTCGGGCAGCGGGCTCGCCTCGGCGTACGCGATGGCGTCGGCGATCTCGTCGCGGGTGCGCTGCCATACGTCGTCCAGGTCCGCGCGGGTCGCGGTGCCGTCGGCGACCGCGCGGGCCTCGATCAGGTCGATGGGGTCGCGGGTCTTCCACTCGGCGACCTCCTCGTCCGAGCGGTAGGGGTGGCGCAGGCCCTTGACGCCCTGGTGGTCGAAGAAGCGGTAGGTCTTGGCCTCGATCATCATCGGGCCCTCGCCGCGCCGGGCCCGTTCGACGGCTTCGGTGGCGGCGCGGTGGACGGCGACCGCGTCCATGCCGTCGACGATGACGCTGGGCATGCCGTAGGCGGCGGCCCGGTCGGCGACGTCGGTGAGCAGCATGTGTCCGGACTGCGGGGTGAACTCGGCGTAGCCGTTGTTCTCGCAGACGAAGACGACGGGCAGGCCGAGGATCGCGGCCATGTTGGCGCCTTCGTGCCAGGCGCCGATGTTGGTGGCGCCGTCGCCGAAGAAGGTGACGGCGACGTTGTCCTCGCCCTTGTAGCGGGCGGCGAAGGCGGCACCGACGGCGATCGGGACGCCGGCCCCGACGATGCCGTTGGCGCCGAGCATCCCGCGCTTGAGGTCATTGATGTGCATGCTGCCGCCGCGGCCGAGGCAGGCGCCGGTGACCCGGCCGTACAGCTCGGCGTACATCTCGCGGAAGCCCACCCCCTTGGCGACGGCGTGTCCGTGGCCGCGGTGGGTGGAGGTGATCTGGTCGTCGTCGCGCAGGGCCGCCATGACGCCGGCGGCCACGGCTTCCTGGCCGACATACAGGTGTAGGAAGCCGGGGAGCTTTCCCGCCTCCATGAGCTTTCCCGCCTCGGTCTCGAACAGCCGGATGCGCACCATGCGCTCGTGCAGGTCCTTGACGACCTGCGGGCCGACCGAGCTGACCTCTGGGCTGACCTGCGGGGATTTCTTCGACGCCGTTGACGCTCGTTGAGCCATCGTCCGCCCCTTCGTCCGAGGGAGGTTGCCAAGCAATCGGACTTACTTGTGCCGGTCTACAGTAACCAGCTTGGGGCACCTTACTGAACAGCGTCTCTAATTACTATGCCCCGGGTCCGGGTTGCCGCCCCGGGCGTCCACCAACTCCACGGCGTTGCCCTCCGGATCCGCCCAGAAGCTGATCCGCCGGCCGCGCGCCAGGACGACGACCGGGTCCGACAGGGGCCGGGCACCCGCGGCCGGCAGCGCCGCCAACACCGGGTCCAGGTCGTCGAGATGGAACGTGAGACACGACAGCCCGGGACGCCCGGCCGACAAGGGCGCCGCATCCGCCGACACCGGGGCCGACCGGGGAAGGATCAACTTGACGCACCCCCCGGAGGGCACCCGCAACCAGACCACCGTCAGCTCTCCGCCGAGACCGGCGGGGCCGCCGATGGAGTCCGGTATGCGCGAGCGGTGCTCGGCGCGACATCCGATGACGTCGCAGTAGAAGCGTTCCATCCGCTCCAGGTCCCGCACCACCACACCCACCTCGAACGGCCGGGTCATCACCATCACACCCACCCCCACACGACGCCGAGCGGCAACTTCGACACTTTCTATTGACAGAGCACACTAAGTCCTGTTGTCGTTTCGGACACAACCCAGCTGTCGCATTCCGAAGCCGGTCGCCGGCTCGCGGCTGGGAGGATTGTGAGGACATCGTGGTCCAGACCAGTTCACCGGAGATTCGGGAAGCAGGCACCGGGCGCAGGTCGCCGGTCGCGGCCCCGGTCGCCCCCGCCACCCCCGAGTACTCGTCGTGGATCAGCCGGGACCGGTCCACCGACGCGGCGTCCGAGACGATGCGGCGGGAGGCGGCCGAGCTCGTCGAGCGGGTGATGGCGCACTACCGCGACAACACGACGCACGAGGCGGCCGGCCAGTGGACGGAACCCGTGGCCAACTACCTCGACGCCGACCGCTGGCAGCGCGAGACTGACGCCGTCCACCGGAGTGTCCCGTTGCCGCTCGCCATGTCCTGCGAGCTTCCCGGGCCGAACACCTACAAGGCGATCGACGTGCTCGGCATCCCCGTGCTGATCACCCGTGACCGGCAGGGCGCCGTCCACGCGATGATCAACGCCTGCCGGCACCGGGGGGCCAAGCTCCTCGAACCCGGCTGCGGGGTGTCGAAGCGGCTCACCTGCCCGTACCACTCCTGGTCCTACGACCTGGCCGGGGAGTTGCGGGGCGTGTACGCCGAGAAGACCTTCGGCGAGGTTCCGCGCGAGGGCCGCAGCCTGATCAGGCTCCCGGCCGGGGAGCGCGCGGGGATCGTCTTCGTCTCGCTCGACCCGGCGGCCGAGCCCGACCTGGACGCCTGGCTGGGCGATCTGCTGCCGCTGCTGGAGGGCCTCCGGATGGCGGAGTGCCACCACTACTCAACCGGCGAGCTGACCAGTCCCAACTGGAAGGTCACCCTCGACGGGTACCTGGAGACGTACCACTTCGCATCGCTGCACCCGAAGACGGTGTTCGAGACGAACCTCTCCAACATGATGGCCCACGACACCTGGGGCCCCCATCAGCGCATCGCACCGGCCCTGCGCCCCATCGCGCAGGCGGTCGAGCTGCCGCCGGACCAGCGCGATCCCGGGGACTGTGTCGGCCCCATCTACTGGCTCTTCCCGGGCCTCGCGATCGCCGGCGGCTGGCGCCAGAAGATCGCGGTCTCCCTGGTGCTCCCCCGGACGGCGACGGAGTCGGTGACCCAGCAGATCATCCTGCTGCGGGAGCCGGCGGTCACCGACGAGGAGCGCCGGGCCGCCGACCGGTTCGGCGAGTGGTTCCACGAGGTGGTCCGTGACGAGGACTACGCGACCACCTACGGAGTCCAGCAGGGTCTGAAGGCCCTCGACGGGACCGATTTCGTCTTCGGACGCAACGAGCCCGGGCTCCAGCACCTGCACCGCACCATTCACCAGCACCTGGAAACAGCAGCCCCCAGAGCCGCCAGGTGAGCAACCAACAAGACTCGCGGGAGAACACCATGGTGGCTACGGGCAGCCTCGACGGACGTGTCGCGGTGATCACGGGCAGCACGCGCAGCATCGGCCGCGCCATCGCCGAGGCCTTCCTGGCCGACGGCGCGACGGTCGTCGTCAGCGGCCGTTCCGAGGTCAAGGGCAAGCAGGCCCTGGAGGAGATGGGCGCCGGGGACCGGGCCGTCTTCCACCCCTGCGACGCCAACAGCCAGGAGGACATCGAGGGCCTCGCCGACTTCGCCGCCGAACGCTTCGGCAGACTCGACATCTGGGTCAACAACGTGGGCGGCAGCTCCGGCTTCGCCCCGATCCACCAGCTCAGCGACGAGGCATGGCACGACGCCCTCAACCTCAACATCAACGGCTACTTCTACGGCACCCGCCGGGCGCTGCCGAAGATGCTGGAGGGCGGCTGGGGCCGCATCATCAACATCTCGTCCGTGGAGGGCAAGCAGGCCAACAAGCCCGCGATCAGCCACTACATCACCAACAAGCACGCCATCCACGGCCTGACCAAGGCGACCGCCTTCGAGTACGGCACCCAGGGCATCACCTGCAACGCCATCTGCCCCGGCGCCGTCGACACCGACCTCATGCGGGCCGCGGGTCCCGCTGCCGCGGAGGCCGAGGGCATCTCGTACGAGGAGTGGCTGGGCCGGTTCGCCGAGCATGCCGCCACCAAGAAGATCACCACCGTGGAGCAGGTCGCGGCGGTCGCCTCGCTGCTCGCGAGCGACGCCGGGGCGGGTATCACCGGCACGCTGATCAGCGTCGACGGCGGCACGGCGCAGTGGTAGGCGAGGGACGGGCAGGGGCAGGCGCGGGTACGGAGAGCGGGAGACCTCGGTCATGAAGAGCTGGATCACGGACTGGCAGCGCAGTGAGCGACTGCCGCACTACACCCGGGCCAACGCGGGCGAGACCCTGCCGGAACCCGCCAGCCCGCTGGGCTGGACCCTGGTCTGGGGGCGGGGCCTGCAGGGCTGGCGCAACGGCTTCGTCGGCTTCGGCATCTACCGCGACGAGGAGGTGGCCGGTCCCCGGCCGCCGTTCGTCGGGATGTTCGGCGGCTACTTCTACCTGAACCTGTCGCACATGCGGCTGTTCGGCATCCGTATGGGCCAGACGGCGGACCAGATCGACACGGCCTTCGTCGGACAGCGCTCCGACACGCCGGTCTACGTGGCGCACCCGGACGACCAGGACGAGGAGCTGACCGCCAAGGCGGGCGGGACACTTCAGCGGATGCTCGGCCAGGCCGGCTTTCCGGAGGCCGACGCCGACCGGGACCGGCTGCGCGCCCTGCGCCGCTCGCGCCCCGACCTGACGCGGTTGTCCGACGCCGAACTGGTGGCGCACGCACGGTCGTTGCTGGACGAGGTGGAGACGACGTTCCAGCGGCACGTCGAGTCGTCGCTGCCCGCGTCCGTCGGACCGGCGATCCTCGGTCCGCTGTGCGCGGGCGTGGACCGCCCCGGCGCCATGCTCGACCTCATCGGCGGTCTCGGAGACGTCGACTCCGCCTCCCCCTCGACCGGGCTGTGGACGCTGTCCCGGCAGGTGGCGGCCTCGGCCGAGCTGACCGCGCTGTTCGACCGGGGCCCGGCCGCGGTGGAGCAGGCGCTCGACAGCGCGACCGGCGATGTGAAGGCGTTCCGTGACTCCTTCGAGGAGTTCCTGGCGGAGTCCGGCGACCGCGGCCCCAACGAGTGGGACATCCACGCGCTGTCCTGGGAGGCGGCTCCCGTCCAGGCGCTTGCCCTGGTCGACCGGATCCGGCACAGCCCCGACGACGACTCCCCGGCCGCCCGCCGCACGCGGCTGACCGAGGGGCGCGAGCGGACGGCGCGAGAGATCCGGGCCGTGCTGCCCGAGGAGACGCAGCCCATGTTCGACGCCGGTATGCACGCCTCCCAGGTGTGGATCCCGGCCCGCGAGCGCACCAAGGCGAACTGCGTCACCGTCGTCAACGAGATCCGCATGGCCGTACGGGAACTCGGTCGGCGCGGTGTCGAGGCGGGGCTCTTCGCCCGGCCCGAGGACGTGATGATGCTGCTGGACACCGAACTCGACGACTATGTCGCCGCCCCGGAGTCCTTCGGCCCCGTGATCGCGCAACGGCTGGAGGAGTACGCGGGCCTGCACGAGCTGGAGCCGCCGTTCTTCGTCGCCGACGACGCGCGGACCGAGATCGACTCCTGGCCGCGACGCGCCGAGGAGCGGACTCCGGCGGCCGTCGAGGGTGAGGTGCTCGGTGGTGTGGGCGGCAGCCACGGCACGTACACCGGCAGGGTGCGGGTGGTCACCGACCCGGCCTCGTGCGAGTCGCTGGAGCCCGGTGAGGTGCTGGTCGCGCCGATCACGGACGCGGCCTGGACTCCCCTGTTCCTGGTCGCCGGTGCGGCCGTCGTGGACGTGGGCGCGCTCAACAGCCACGCCGTGGTGGTCTGCCGTGAGCTGGGCATCCCGGCCGTGATCTCCGTCGAGAGCGGGACGCGGCGGCTGCGGGACGGCATGGTGATCACGGTCGACGGCGAGCGGGGCACGGTCACCGTGGACAGTGTCCCGGCGCCGCTCGGCAGTTGAGTACGCCGCGGGCCCGTCGCTGCCTCCCCAGCAGCGAC
>NZ_JBSFDA010000293.1:0-6933 GCF_053593675.1 Streptomyces sp. NPDC002156
CTGGGAGACCCGATCGAGGCACACGCGGTACTGGCCACCTACGGACAGGACCGGCCCGCCCACCGGCCACTCCTCCTGGGCTCGTTGAAATCCAACATCGGACACGCCCAGGCCGCAGCAGGCATCGCCGGGCTGATCAAAATGGTGACGGCCATGGACCACGCCACCGTGCCCGCAACCTTGCACGCCGACACACCCAACCCGCACATCGACTGGTCGACGGGCGCCGTCCAACTGGCCACCCGCAGCCAGGACTGGCCGGACACCGGACGGCCCCGCCGGGCCGCGGTCTCGTCGTTCGGCATCTCCGGAACCAACGCCCACATCATCCTCGAACAGGCACCGCCGGCCCCCGACCCGCCCCGGCACCCCGCGCCCGCCGTGCCCTGGGTGCTCTCGGCGAAGACCCCGCAGGCACTGGCCGCACAGGCCACCCGGCTGCTCGCGTACCTGGAGGGAACGGACTCGGACATCGACCCCGCGGACGTCGGACTCACCCTGCTCACCCGGGCACGGTTCGCCCACCGCGGCGTCGTGCTCGGCACGGACCGGGACGAACTGCTGACGGGGCTGCGCGCCTTCACCGACGCACCGCAGCCGGGCACCGTGATCGGACGGACCACGCTGCGCGACCCGGCCGAGAGGTTCGTGGCCGGCGGCGCGGTCGACTGGGCCGAGGTGTTCGCCGGAACCGGCGCGCGACGGGTCGACCTGCCCACCTACCCCTTCGCCCGGCAACGCTTCTGGCCGGCACCGGCCACGACGGACGCCACCACCGAGCGGGCGAGCGACATCATCACCGCGGTGCGCACCGCCATCGGCGACGTGCTCGGCGCACACGGCACAGTCGGCCTCGACGACGACATCGTCGCCTGGGGACTCGGCTCGCTGGCCGCCGTGGAACTGCGGGGCCGGCTGCAGGCGTTGACCGACCTGCACATCAGCATGACCGACATCTTCGACAACCCGACGATCCGCTCACTGGCCAAGGTCCTGGACGAGCGCCGTCGGCCCGGGAGGCCGCAATGACCACCGATCCCGCCGCCACCCTCGGCTTCGACCAGTTGGTGCCGCCCGTGCTGGTGAACCGGCGGTCGGCCCGTGAGGTGTTCGTCACCGACCACGCGCGGGCCGGCGCGGAGGGATTCGCGATCGCCGTACGGGTGGCGCACGACCACCCCCTCTGGTCCGACCAGCGGCCGCACCGGCACGACCCCGCGGTCGTGATCGAGGCGTTCCGGCAGGCGTTCGTCGTGGTACGGCACGAGTACCTCGGCGTCCCGCGGGGCACCCCGACGGCCGTGCAACAACTGAAGCTGGCTGTCCAGGAGTTGCACGCGTTCCGTGCCGACGGAACCACACCGCTGCGAGGCGTCATCAAGGTACGCGTCACGCGCACCGGCGACACGCTCGACATCGCGGGCGACTTCTTCGTCGGCCCGGTAGTGGCCATGACGCTCTCGTTCGGGAGCATCCTGTTCCCCCGCGACTCCTACCGCGAGATCCGGGACTACCAGCGGTCGCGGCGGGCCGCGGACCCGGGCGGAGCGCCGAAGGCCCAGCCGATCGAGCCCGAGCTGGTCGGGCGGTACGACCGAGGCAACGTGGTGATCGGGCCCGCCGTGCGGCGCAACCGGTTTCCCCTGGTGGTGGACCGGTCCCACCCTTCGTTCTTCGACCGGGACTACGACCACGTGCCGGCATCGCTGCTCATCGAAGCCATGCGGCAGTCCGCGCTGCGCAGCGCGGCGGACTCGGGTCTGCGTACGGGCGAGGCGGCACTGACCCGAGCCGAACTCGAATTCGGCATCTTCGTGGAAACCGACGTGCCCGCCACCTGCTCGGTGTCGGCGACCGGGCAGCAGGGAACGGTGACCGCGTCGGTCGGCATCGATCAGGCCGGCGTCCGCGTCGCGAGCGGAATCCTGGAACTGACCGAGGTGAAGCCGTGACATCCAGCGCCCAAGTGCCGGAAACTCAGGGCCACTTCACGCGAACCACGGTCGCCCGGATACGCCCACGCGGGAGGCGGCTCCTCTCGCATACTGCGGGCATGGACTTACGGACGTCGCAGCGGCGCGACAGGGTTCGCCGTCGTCATGTCGGCCTCCTGCCGACCGTGCACGGCGGAAGGCCGACATGAGCGGCACCCAGCAGCCCGCGGTGTGTCCCCGGTCCTGGGCCGCGGACCGGCCGGGCGGGCCACCACCCCGGCGACGTGATGCGCTGCGCAACCGAGAACTGCTGGTGGAGGCCGCCCGCGATGCGTTCACCGCCGAGGGGCTGCATACCTCGCTGGACCGCATCGCCCGGCGGGCGGGCGTGGGCAGCGCCACGCTCTACCGCCACTTTCCCAACCGTGAGGCACTCGTCGACGAGGTCTACTCCAGCACGCTCACCGACATCATCACAGCGGGCGATCGCGCTCTGGCCGTCCAGAGCGCGTGGACAGGTCTGACGAACTATCTGTACGCGGTGTTCGCGGCTCTGCCCACCGAGCGCGGCGCCGGTTGCCCGGCGGGCCCCTGGCCTGGAGGCGCGACCACCCTGGAGCTGATCCACGTACAGCATCGCCGGACCGTCAACGCCCTGCTCCGGCAGGGCCAGAGGCAGGGCACGATCCGCCCCGATGCCACTGGCGAGGACCTGCTCTTCGCCACCGCCGTGCTGGGCCGAGCCCTGCCCGCACTCCTCACCACCGCGCCCACCGCCTGGCGCCGCCCGCTCGCCCTGCTCCTCGACGGCCTGCGCACCCACCCCGCAGCGTCCCGTCTCCCCACGCCCTCCCTCACCACGGACGAGCTCGACAAGGTACTGCTTCCTGCCCGGTAGCGCCCTGTACGGAGCGCTGCGATGGAGCCGGGGCGAAGAAGCAGATCAACGTCCGCGTCGACGAATCGGTGTACGTGGGCATGGAGGAACGCGCGGCCGTCATCGGGATCACCCGATCGTGCGGGGCCGGTCCGCCCACTTCCGGCATGCCGAGGGTCCGCGGCATGGCAGCGGGGGCCGTCACCCGGTACCGCCGGCGAGGAGCCCGCACCCCAGTCCATGGACCGGGATTCAAGGCTGATGACGGTCTCCGTGGAGAGCCCGTTGCGTTGAGCCGAGTAAGGGGGTCCTGCGGAACTCTCTGGGGTTGGCATTAGGGGTTTGTCCGACTTAGCGTGCCGCGAACAGGCTGAGTTGGAAGGAAGAACCGGTGAACGCAGCCCCGACTTTTCTCACGATTCTCGAATCCGGGCGGCTCCGCTGGGATGTGATGCGGCCATTTCCCGAACAGGCGGAGTTGGACCGGAAAACCGGTGACGAACTCACGGCAGAGCTCGCGGCCTTCGTCGGTGACCGGGTGGATCCGGAGGAGATCGACCGGACGGCGGAGTTGCCTGACGGTCTCCTCGCCGACCTGCGCGACCACGGCTACTTCCGGCTGGTCAACGACGTCGGGCTGGGCGGCCGCGGGCTGTCGGTGTTCAACACCTTCCGCGCGGTGGAGCGCGTCGCGGCGGACTCCACCGCTGTCGGTCAGGTGCTGGCCATCCAGAACGCCGTCGGCGCCCCGGCGCTGCTGGCCGCGCTCCCCGAGGGCCCGCTGCGCGAGATGGTCGCGAGCCGCGTCGCCGCCGGCACCATCTCGGCGTTCGCCGGCACCGAGCCGCAGGGCGCCAACAACGCCTGGCCGGGCCTGACCGCCACGCCCGCCGAGGACGGCTCGGCGTACCTCCTCAACGGCGAGAAGGTGTTCATCGGGAACGGCGACGTGGCCGATCTGGTCGCGGTCCTGGCAACGGTGGTGGAGGGAGGCAGCCGCCGTATGGCGGTGTGCTTCTTCGACGCGGACACCCCCGGCTTCTCCGTCACCGCGCGGCTGCGGTTCATGGGCAGCAGGGGCCTGCCGAACGCCGGGCTGCGCTGTGAGGCGGTGCGCGTGCCCCGGGAACATGTGCTGCTCGGCGACCCTGACGTGGCCGGCTTCCCGCCGCCGGTCGGCGCGATCGCGCTGCAGAGCGCCCTGTTCTTCAACGCCGCCCCCTCCATGGCGATCGCCCGCCGCTGTCTGGCGGCGTCGGTGGAGTTCGTGGCGCGCCGCAGCATCAACGGCCGGGCGCTGGGTGACTACGACCTGATCCAGCGGTTGGTGTCCCAGACAGCGGCGGACGTGTACGCGATGGACAGCGTGCTGCGCTGGTGCCTGCTGGACGCCGGGCCGGCGGACCGGTGGTTCGAGCGGGTCGTGACCAAGAACCTCGCCACCGTGACCGCGTGGCGGATCGCCGACCGTACCGTGTCGCTGCTGGGCGCAGAGGGATTCGAGACAGCGGCCAGCAAGCGCGAGCGGGGCGCGGCGCCGCTGCCCGTGGAGCGTCTGCTGCGGGATGCCCGGGGGCCGCGGATCTCGGGCAACATCGACTTCCTGCTCGACATGCAGGCGACCCGGCGGCTGATCGCGCATCTGGCCGCCCGCCCCGGGAGCGCCGCCGAGGGGCCCGCCGACACCTGTGACGCCACCGGCGCCCGTCTTTCCCCCGCCAACCGCCGCCACTGGGACGCGGCGGCCCAGGGCATACGCCGCCTGCACCGGGCCCTCACCGCCCTCACCGCGCGCCGCTCCGATCCCGAGGAACTCTTCGCCCGGCAGGAGACGCTGCGGGTGCTGGGCCGGGTCTCCGCCGAGCTGTTCGCCATGTGCGCCGTGCTGGCCCGGACGGAGGGCCTCACCGACGGGGAGGCCGACTCCCGCCAGGAGCTGGCGGACGTCTTCTGTGCTGGGGCCCGCCACCGCGTCGCCGGGCTGTGGCGCCGCCTGGCTGCCGCGGACGCCCAGGAACCCGACCACGCCAAGGTCAGCCGCACCCTGCTCGGCGGCTCCGGCCTGGCCTCGCTCACCCGGCCCTGAAACCCCACGACCCCGGCCACAACTCCAAGGGAGATCCCCTCCGATGTCCGACAGTGCCATCGACCTGCTGCCGCCCGTTCTGAACGGGTTCGACCTGACCGACCATGCCAGGTTCGCCACCACCGACGAGGGCTTCCCCTACGGGCTCTTCTCCCGGCTGCGCCGGGAGGCTCCCGTGCTCTTCCATCCCCCCGGCCAGACCGCTGACCAGGAGGGCTTCTGGGTGGTCAGCCGCCACGCCGACATCGCTGCCGTGGCCGACGACCCGGACACCTTCTCCGCCCGGGGCGGCGGCGGCCGTTCCGGCGGCGGCTCCGCGCTGGACGACATCCCCGACGGCGACCGGGCCGGCGCGATGGTCGCGATGCAGGACAACCCGCGCCACCACCTGCTGAAGAAGCTGATGGGCCCGGCCGTGACCAACAGGGTCGCCAGCGTGCTGGAGGCGGACCTGCGGGCCAACGCGACCCGGCTGGTGGACCAGGCCCTGGCACACGACGGCGCCTGCGACCTCGCCAACGACATCACCGAGCCCTACGCCTACCGCAGCATGGCCGTGCTGCTCGGCGTGCCCGACGAGGACCAGGCGAAGGTCGCCGACTGGGCCCACCGTTCTGTCGGCTTCATCGACCGCCGTACGGGCCTGCCGACCGAGAACTCCAAGGAGACGATACTTGCCACCCAGCAGTACGTGCGCGAGCTGATCCGGCGAAAGCAGGCCGCCCCCGAGGAGGACCTGGCCTCGGTGCTGGCGGTCGGCGAGCTGCCCGAGGAGGCGGGGGCCGGGGGCGAGCCTGCGCTGAGCGACCACGAGCGGTTCGCCAACATCCTGCTGCTGCTCCTCACCGGCGCCGAGCAGCCACGGAACACCCTCGCCCGGGGCCTGCTGACACTGGCCCAGCACCCCGAGCAGTGGCGGGCGCTGCGCGAGGACCGCAGCCTGATGCCGGGCGCCATCGAGGAACTGCTGCGCTTCGCCCCGCCCAACCAGTACAACCGGCGTACCGCCACCGTCGACGCGAGCATCGGCGACACCAAGATCCGTGCGGGCGAGAAGGTCTCGCTGTGGTGGCCCTCGGCCAACCGTGACGAGGAAGTCTTCGAGGACCCCTCGCGCTTCGACATCCGCCGGACCAGCAACCCGCACATGTCGTTCGGCCACGGCAACCACTACTGCCTGGGCAGCGATGTGGCCCGGCTCCAGGTCCGGCTGCTGCTGGAGGAACTGCTGGAGCGGGTGGCGGAGATCCGCCCGGCCGGAAAGACCACCTACCAGCCCTGGAACAAGCACACCATCGTTATCGAAATGCCCGTCCAGCTGATACCCGCAGGCGTCTGAACACTTTTCCGTAATGGGATCCCCCGCAGCCTCTCATCCCCCTATGGGGGATGAGAGGTTGCCTTCGTAGGGGGCAAATGAGGGGTTCTCTTCGTAGGGGGCAAATGAGGGGTTCCCTTCCGAAGATTCACGTTCTTACTGTTCTGCCAGCACTCGAAAGAATCTGAGGAAACGCTCAAGAACCGGAAGACCGAGATCCGGAAAAGAAAAGGAAACAGCATGGATTCGCTGGCCGAGGCCGTGGTTTCGGGCGCAGCCCCCGAGCGGCTCGAACAGGAGCCGCTGCCCGCTCACTACACCGCCGCCCACACCCGGGGCGAGGAAGCGGACATCTTCGGCGACGCCCAGGACCGTGACGTCCGCAAGTCGCTGCACGTCGGCGCCGTGCCCATGCCGAGCCTGGCGCCCGACGAGGTGCTGGTGGCGGTGATGGCCAGCTCCATCAACTTCAACACCGTCTGGTCGGCCACCTTCCAGCCGGTCTCGACCTTCGACTTCCTCAAGCGGTACGCGCGCCAGGGCGGCCACGCCGCCCGCCACGACCTGCCCTACCACGTCCTGGGCTCCGACGCGGCCGGCGTCATCGTCCGCGTCGGCGAGGGCGTGCGCCGCTGGCGCACCGGCGACCACGTGGTCGCCTCCTGCACCCACGAGGACGACAGATAGGAAGAGCGTAGTGTTGGGAAAGAATGTTTGT
>NZ_JBSFDA010000294.1:0-6914 GCF_053593675.1 Streptomyces sp. NPDC002156
CCTTGGCGGCTTGCAGCACCTTGGCGATGTCGAGATAGCTGGTCGCCGGGGTGTCACCGCCCAGGGCGAACGCCTCATCCGCGGCGCGGACATGCGACGCGTCCCGGTCCGGGTCGGCGTACACGGCCACGCTCGCGATTCCGGCATCCCGGCAGGCCCGGGCAACGCGGACAGCGATTTCGCCACGGTTGGCGATGAGCACCTTGCGCATGAGTCTTCCGTGAGTTGTCGGGCGGCCGAAGACCGCGAGCTGATACGTAAGTCCCTCACACGTGCTGCCATGAGCCGGCCGGTACATGGAGCAAACGCCGGGCATGGACCCAGCAGGGTCTCCTAGAGGCCCCGGGCGTCCCGTCCGCGCCCCGGCCGGCCGCAGCCGCTGTCTCCGGCTGTCCCACAGCGAGCAGCACAGCGACGACGGCGGCCAGATCCTCGTCGCTTGGCTTGCCGTGCACCACCTTCAGTTCGCTCATCACAGGCTCCTTACGCCGGGGGGTTACCGTGTTTGCGGGACGGGATGTCGGAGTGCTTCGAGCGAAGCATGTCCAGCGCCCCGATCAGTACCTTCCGGGTGTCGCGCGGGTCGATCACATCGTCGACAAGGCCACGCTCGGCCGCGTAGTAGGGGTGCATCAGCTCGGTCTTGTACTCCTTGATCTTCTGCCTGCGCACACTGTCGGGGTCCTCCGCAGAGGCGATCTCACGCCGGAAGATCACGTTGGCGGCGCCCTCGGCACCCATGACCGCTATCTCGTTGGTAGGCCACGCCAGTGAGATGTCCGTGCCGATCGAACGGGAGTCCATGACGATGTACGCGCCTCCGTAGGCCTTGCGCACGATCAGCTGCACCCTCGGCACCGTCGCGTTGCAGTAGGCGTACAGCAGCTTGGCGCCGTGCCGGATGATGCCGTTGTGCTCCTGGTCGACACCCGGCAGGAAGCCGGGCACGTCGACCAACGTGACCAGCGGGATGTTGAAGGCGTCACAGGTCGAGACGAAGCGGGCGGCCTTCTCCGACGCATGGATGTCCAGCACTCCTGCCATCGAGGCCGGCTGGTTGGCGACGATGCCGACCACCTGCCCGTCCAGACGCGCGAGCGCGCAGACGATGTTCGTCGCCCACATCTCGTGGACTTCGAAGAACTCGCCGTCGTCGACGACCTCCTGGATCAGCGCACGCATGTCGTACACCTGATTCGGGTCGGCAGGAACCAGGTCCAGCAAGGCGTCGTTGGGACGATAGGCCGGATCTCCGCAGGGCTCGGCCGGCGGCGTCTCCCGGTTGTTCTGCGGCAGCAGCGACAGCAGGTAGCGGACCTCCTCCAGACAGCTCTCCTCGTCGTCGTAGACGAAGCCGACGACACCTGAGGTGACGCCGTGGACGTCGGCTCCGCCCAACTCGTTCATCGACACCCGTTCGCCGGTCACGGCCTGCACCACATCGGGTCCCGTGATGAACATCTGCGAGGTGTCACGGACCATGAAGACGAAGTCGGTGAGTGCGGGCGAGTACGCGGCACCGCCCGCGCAAGGACCGAGGATCACGCTGATCTGCGGGATCACCCCCGAGTTGCGGGTGTTGCGGCGGAAGATCCCGCCGTAGCCCGCCAGCGCGGTGACGCCCTCCTGAATCCGGGCGCCGGCACCGTCGTTGAGGGAGACCAGCGGCGCCCCGGCGGACTCGGCAAGATCCATCAGTTTATGGATCTTGGCGGCGTGGGCCTCGCCCAGCGCGCCGCCGAAGATGCGGAAGTCGTGGGCGTAGACGAAGACGGTGCGCCCGTGCACCTTCCCCCACCCGGTGATCACGCCGTCGGAGTGCGGGCGGCGCCGGTCCATTCCGAACGCGGTCGACCGGTGCCGCCGCAATGTCTCGACCTCCTGGAAGGTCCCTTCGTCCAGGAGCAGTTCGATGCGCTCGTGCGCCGTCAGTTTGCCCTTGGCGTGCTGCCGCTCTGTCGCTTCCGGGCCGGGCCCCTGACGGGTCCGCGTCTTCAGCTCGATCAGTTCTGTCAGTCGTTCACGGGTCATCACTGCTGCGCTCCTCCACGGCCAGACGTCTTGGGCGGGACCGACGACACCGTCACACGGGGCAACAGGCCTCCCGCATCGGCGAGTTCGGCAGGGGAGGCGCCCGCGGCGGCGACATGGCCGTCAGGGTGCAGCAGCGGGGATCCGGAGCTGCGCCGAGATTCGTGCGCGTGGCTGGGCGGCACGCGCGACGCCTCGGCGAACGCCCGGCCGCTCCGGTTCGCTCCGCCGCCCACCGGCCTCACCGTCAGCGGCGGGAAGCCGGGTGGGCCGTCCGCTGCCGAGGCTCTGCGCCCGGGCGGGGTGACGAGGCTGCGAAGGACTTCCGGCAGTTCCTCCCTCGCCGCCCCGGCAAGCAGGGCGGCCCGGTCGAAGCGTGCGGGAACCAGTACGGGCCCCTCCATCGCGCGGGCCGCGCCAAGGGCACTGTGCCCTTCCTCCGCACCCAGCGGGGCGAGCCCCAGACGGCCGAGCCGGGCCCGGTCGCCGTCACCGGGTTCCCGGATCAGGCTGCCTTCGTGGTCCCACAGTCCCCAGGCGAGCGAGAGAGCAGGCAGGCTTTCGGCCCGCCGCAGATGAGCGAGACCGTCCAGGAAGGCGTTGCCCGCCGCGTAGGCGGCCTGCCCGGCGTTGCCGAGCGTGCCGATGACGGACGAGAACAGGACGAATTCGGAGAGGTTGTGCCATTTCGTCAGCTCGTGCAGGTGCAGCGCGGCGTCCACCTTGGGGCGCAGTACCTGCTCGATCTGTTCCGAGGTGGGCGCGGCCACGCCGCTGTCGTCGAGGACACCGGCAGCGTGCACGACCGCTGTCAGCGGGTGCTCGTCGGGGATCTCACGGAGCAGCGCGGCCAGGGCGTCCCGGTCGGCGACGTCACAGGCCGCGACCGTCACGCGCACGCCCGATGTCCTGAGGTCCTCGACAAGTGCCGCGGCCCCTTCGGCCTCGTCCCCGCTGCGGCTGACCAGGAGCAGGTGGCGAACCCTCTGCGAGGATGCCAGGCGGCGAGCCACCGAGGAGCCGGGCCCGCCGGTGCCGCCGGTGATCAGCACCGTCCCGCCGGACTCCCACAGAGGGGCCGTGCCGGCGGCGGGCGGGGACCGGTGCAGCCGGGGGACCAGTACAGACCCGTTGCGCAGGGCGAGTTCGGCCTCACCCGAAGCGAGCGCAGCGACCAGCAGGCGCAGCGAACCCCGTTCGCGGCCCAGGTCCAGCAGGCCGATCCGACCGGGGTACTCCGCGCGCACGGACCGCAGCAGGCCCCACAGCGCGGCCCCGACCAGGTCGGGGCCGCCGTCTGCCGGCCCCGTGACGGCAGCTGCGCGGGTGACGAACACCAGCCGGGAGCCGGCCAGCCGATCGTCCTCCAGCCAGGCCCGCACCCGGTAGAGCATGTCTTCGGCGGTGGTGCGGACGGCGTCGGCGACCGTGACACCATCCGTCGGCGTGGGGCAGGGCACGAGGATCACCTCGGGCGCGGCGGAACCGGCCGCCGCGACCAGCGCGGTCATGTCCGAGTGGACCACCACTCCGGCATCGGCGCCGGTGACCGCGACGGCAAGGCCGAAGACATCGTCTCCTGCCACGGCCCACCTGCCGGATCGCCCCACCTCCGCAGGAAGCGTCAGATCGGTCCACTCGACCTGGAAGAGCGAGGCCTCGCCCGGGTTCCCGGCCGCGCGGCGTACCTCTTCCTCGGGCAGTGGAGTCAGGCTCACGGTGTCGACAGCGGCGACCGGGAGCACCGCGTCATCGGCGGCGAGCGCGTAGGCACCAGCCGTGCCGGAAGCAGCCGCTGCCGGGGTGATCCGGACCCGTGCCACGTCCGCTCCGGCCGCGTACACGTCGATGCCCTTCCCGACTTCCGGAGCACCGGACAGGGGTGCAGTGGCCATGGTGTGGCCCTTCCTTTCGGCTACCGCGCGGGGCAGGGACATCGCCGCGCGGGAACGGGCTCGGATACCTCGTCGCGGCCAGGGCGGCAGGGCAGGCGCCCGGCCGCCTGTGCGGAGCGTCAGGCGTACTCGTAGAAGCCGCGGCCGGACTTCTTGCCCAGCAGGCCGCCCTCGACCATGCGGAGCAGCAGTGCCGGAGGCGCGTACAGCGGCTCCTTGAACTCCTCGTACATGGCTTCGGCGATCGAGACGGTGGTGTCGAGGCCGATCAGGTCGGCCAGCCGCAGCGGCCCCATCGGGTGCGAACACCCCGCGACCATGCCGTCGTCGATGACCTCGGCCGTCGCGAGACCGGAGCCGACCATGCGGATCGCGGAGAGCAGGTAGGGGAAGAGGAGAGCGTTCACCACGAAGCCCGCACGGTCGGGAGCGCTGATGGGCTTCTTGCCGAGCACGTCCGACACGAACGTCAGGGCGCGCGCGCTGACCCGGTCGTCGGTGAGCACCGAGGGGATGAGCTCGACCAGTGGCAGAACCGGCACGGGGTTGAAGAAGTGCATGCCGAGCACCTGGCCCGGGCGCCCGGTGGCGCGCGCGAGCCGCACGATGGGAATGGAGGACGTGTTGGAGGCGAGAATCGCGTCCGGGGCCTCGACGATCTTGTCCAGGGCGGCGAAGAGCTCCTCCTTGAGTTCTTTGCTCTCCTTGACCGCCTCGACCACGAGCTGCCGGTCGGCCAGGTCGCTGAGATCTCTGGTGAAGGTCACGCGGCCCTGGGCGTCGTCACGCTCCTGCGGGGTGAGCTTCCCCCGGTCGACCCCCCGGTCGAGGGACCGGGCCAGCCGCTGCGGTCCGGCAACCAAGGAGTGGTCGGAAGAGACCGCGACGATGACGTCCAGGCCTGCCTTGGCGCACAGTTCGGCGATGCCCGTACCCATGATGCCGCTACCGACCACCCCCACTCGGTGGATATCCCCGGGTGGGGTGAGAATGTCGATGGACGTGGTCATACGCCGGCCCCCCAGGTCAGCAGTGATGCTCCGATCGCCGTGCCGCCGCCGGATCCGGCGAGCAGCACCAAGTCCCCCGGGGACAGCGCGCCGCTACGGTTCGCCGCGTCGAGAGCGACGGGCACCGAGGCGCTTCCCACGTTTCCGTGCTTCCTCAGCGTGCGACGGGTGTGCGCGGGGTCCACTCCGACGCGTACCGCCAGGCCGGAGGTCACCTCGTGCGGGGCGGCGTAGCGCCGCGCCTGTATCTGTGTCCTTCGCTCGATCCACTCCGCAGTGATGCCGACGCGCTCGGCCACCTCGCCGTTGAGGACTTCACACTTGGGCAGATACGAGCCGGTCGAGAGAATCCCGATAATTCGGCCGGTCATGTCAGACAACTCCTTCGAACACAGCGGACGGATCCCCGGCCGCGTTGCCTTCGGTGTTCCGCAGCGGGCGAGCCGGAAAAGCCGGTTGCGTTCAGCCTGTCCCTGAAGGTTTGCCGCGTGGCTTCCGACGATGCGCTTCAGGGTCATCCCCAGATATCGGTTGTCGTCATGGTGGTCGTATCCGGTGCTGGAGCCGCACGTGACGACCGTCTCGCCCCTGCGCACCACGAAGAGGGAAATCCCGAACATCGCCCGACCCCAAGTCGGCTCGGCGTCCGCCGCCATGCCGATCTCTCTGCGGTTGGTGATCACGCCACAGCCCAGCCGACGCGGTACCTCGGCCCTGTGCTCGGTACTCACCACGCCGTGGGCCGGCCCGCCGAAGTTCGTCTCGCAACCCCATATGAGCTGCCTGCCGCCGAGCACCGCATCGGCGTGCGATGCCGGCTCCTGCTCATCGACCTCGGCGCAACTGACCCCAGAACCTGATGGGGCACAGCGTGGCGGGCCGCGTAACCGCCTGGCCGGCCATAGCGATTCAGGAACTCGAAGGTGGGCACCGCACCGAACGTGGCGGACCACACCGTGTCGTAGATGATCGAGCCGGTCATGACCGCGACGACGGCTTCGTCGGGCGCAATCTCCGTCATCGGCGCCGATCCGACATGAAGTGTCTTGCGGACGCCCTTGTCCACGAGGTCACCAAAGAATCCGGCGTCCGACGCACGCAGATGCGCAGCCAGATATTCGTCGGGCAGCTCATGCCGGTCCAACTCGCCCGGGTCGGCCCCATCGAGCAAGGCATCAGCCACAGAGCCCATGGTTTCCCCTCCTGATCAAAGAGGCAGTCGACGGCGTGCAGCACAGGTGTCCACCAAGAAGCAGTACGCCTGCTGCGTGGCCAGAAAATCCTGAAGCGGTGAATCAACTCGCCTTCACCACACCGGGAGTTATCGAATCAACCCGGGTATGGACCACGGTACGTATCCGTCTCTCTGGCCCCCACCCTTAACTTCCCCCTAGGCGGGACAACTGCCCCCTAGGCGGGACCCTGCCGGTACGGCGCACAACCCCCAGACCGAGCCTGCGGACAAGTAGGGGGCCGGTGGTCCGGAACAAGGGTTGGGGCAGGTGATCGGCTTCCGTACCGTCTACCGGAGCGCGCGGCACTACACACTCCGAGCTGACGCTGACGGAACGGGAGCGGACTCCATGACCACGGTCACACGACTCGATCGGGTGATTATCCGGTTCGCGGGTGACTCCGGTGACGGTATGCAGCTCACCGGTGACCGGTTCACCTCGGAGACGGCCTCGTTCGGCAATGATCTGTCGACGCTGCCGAACTTCCCGGCCGAGATCCGGGCGCCTGCCGGCACGTTGCCCGGGGTCTCGTCGTTCCAGCTGCATTTCGCCGACCACGACATCCTCACGCCCGGTGACGCGCCGAACGTGCTGGTGGCGATGAATCCGGCCGCGCTGAAGGCGAACATCGCGGATGTGCCGCGGGGTGCCGAGATCATCGTCAATACGGACGAGTTCACCAAGCGGGCCATGCAGAAGGTCGGGTATCCGGTCTCCCCGCTGGAGGACGGCTCGCTCGACGG